>NZ_CP087131.1:3616822-3918224 GCF_020911865.1 Chryseobacterium sp. C-71 | reverse complement strand
TGTTAAAATTTTCAATTTTAGATCATTTATTTTTTAAATTAATATTAATATCGTAATATTGCAATATTAAATCATTATGGGAGCTACAAAGACGGATCACTTTACAGATCAACAAAATAAAATAGCAGTGATAGCAAAAGCATTGGGGCACCCTGCCAGAGTTGCTATTATAGAATATCTGCTCAAGGTAAATATGTGTATCACGGGAGACATCGTCAATGAATTACCATTGGCACAACCCACCATATCCCAGCATTTGAAAGAATTGAAAAATGCGGGTTTGATAAAGGGCAGTATTGAAGGAAATTCCGTTTGCTACTGTATCGATGAAAATACTTTCGAGATCCTGAAAGATTACTTTTCAAAGATCATTAATACCGTTACTGATCAGAAATGTTGTTGATGCATTTTTTTACTTTTAAATATCGCAATATTGCATTAGTACAATATATCTTTAGATTTTCAAATCGCTACCATTAAATTAAAAACAATTAAAACAAAATAATATGACACTAGAACAAATAAAAGAGATCTTGCCAACATTGGAGAATGTAGAGTTTCAATTGGAAGACGGCTCTTTTGTTCCTGAGCATTTCCACGTGACGGAAGTAGGACAGATCAATAAAAAATTCATCGATTGTGGCGGAGTGATTCGTGAGGAATCGGTGGTTAATTTCCAGTTATGGAATGCAGACGACTACGAACACAGGTTAAAACCCGGAAAACTGCTCAGTATTATTAAACTTTCTGAAGAAAAATTAGGGATTGAAAATAATGAGATCGAAGTGGAATATCAAAGCAATACTATTGGCAAATATGACTTGGAATTCAATGGGAAAGTTTTTGTTTTGAAAAGTAAGACCACTGCTTGTCTTGCTCAGGATGCTTGCGGAATTCCTTCGGAAAAATTGAAGAAGAATTTGGCGGAATTGCATGTTAATAATGCTAATACGTGTACGCCGGGGGGAGGCTGTTGCTAAATCAATTTCTGTATGGAAGCATTCGACAAAAGATCGCATTGGAAAACATCTATCAGAACAAACCTTTGGAAACAGTAAGCTGGTATCAGCCTGATCCCGAGACCTCTTTAGAATTCATCCATCAGCTAGATCTGGCAAAGTCTGCTAAGATTATTGATGTTGGCGGAGGCGACAGTTTTCTTGTAGATCATCTGCTTGAGTTAGGGTATGAAGATATTACAGTACTTGACATTTCCCATACAGCAATAGAACGGGCAAAAGCAAGACTAGGAAGCAAAGCCCACAAATTGAAGTGGATCACTACAGATATTTTGGATTTCCTACCAACAGAGCAATACGATTTTTGGCACGACAGGGCGGCCTTTCATTTTTTGACCGAAAAAAAAGATGTGGATCATTATATAAAAACTACAACAAATGCGATCTCCAGAAACGGAATGATGGTGATCGGTACCTTTTCGAAGTTGGGACCCAGAAAATGCAGCGATATCGATATTAAACAATATTCAGAACAGACAATGACAGCTCGGTTTGAGAAATATTTTGAAGCAATCGAGTGTTTTTCTGTTGATCATAAAACACCATTTGAAACCATTCAGAATTTTGTATTCTGCAGCTTCAAAAGAAAACACACCATTTCTGATAATGCTAAAGCTTAGTATTACTAACAATAGCAAGACCACTATTTTGATCCGTATGGATCTGCTGCACTCTTACCATTAAAAAGCTGTCCATTTATCAATACTAATAAAAATAATTAAAAATGAACGAGATCATTTCAAAGATCATAGAATCAATTTCTAAAGACTCTATTACCGAGGAAAGAAAAACTGTTTTGCAGCCATTGGCAGATTACATCCAAGGCAAAGCTGAAGAAGATCAGACCAGCAGATTGAACTTTATTTGTACCCACAACAGCCGAAGAAGCCACCTATCACAGATCTGGGCGCAGACCATGGCCTTTCATTTTGGCATTAAAAACGTTTATTGTTATTCCGGCGGAACGGAGGCGACCGCAATGTTCCCAAAAGTGGCTGAAACATTGGAAAATCAAGGATTTCAGATTCAGATGCTGAATAATGATGATAATCCTGTCTATGCGGTAAAGTATGCAGAAAATGAAGCGCCCATCATTTGCTTTTCGAAGGAATACACCAATGAATTTAATCCAAAAAAAGAATTTGGTGCGATTATGACGTGTAATAATGCTGATGAAGGCTGCCCTTTGGTTATCGGAGCTGAAGCAAGATTTCCTGTCAAATATGATGATCCCAAAGCTTCAGACAACACGCCGGAACAAACAAAAGTCTATGCAGAAAGAAGCCTTCAAATCGCCACAGAGATGTTTTATGTTTTCTCACAGGTAAAAAAATAGAATGGAAATAATAAGAATAACTAAGGATCATTTTCCCGAAATAGCTGAAATATACAGACAAGGGCTTGAAACAGGCCATGCCACATTCGAAACCACTGTTCCGACTTGGGAAGATTGGGACAAAGGTAAACTAAAGCACAGCCGATTGGTTGCTATACTTGACAAAATGGTTGTTGGCTGGGCTGCACTCTCGGCAGTGAGTGACCGATGTGTCTATGGTGGTGTGGCAGAAGTAAGCATCTACATTTCCAATAATTATAAAGGGAAAGGCATAGGAAAAAACTTAATGCAAAAACTGATAGAAGAAAGTGAAAGTAACAGCATATGGACGCTGCAAAGCGGGATGTTTCCTGAGAATGAAGCAACGGTGGCTCTTCATCAAAGTTCGGGCTTCAGAATGATAGGTTATCGCGAAAAGATCGGAAAGCTAAGAGATATTTGGCGTGACACGGTCATTATGGAAAGAAGAAGAAGTAAAACCACAGGAATAAATTAAACAGCATGCAACCAAAACTAAAATTTCTCGACAGATACTTAACGCTATGGATATTTCTTGCGATGGCGTTCGGAGTAGGCTTAGGATATATATTTCCAGAAATAACAAACATCACCAATTCACTTTCTGTAGGAGCAACCAACATTCCACTGGCCATTGGATTGATCTTGATGATGTACCCTCCCCTTGCAAAAGTTGATTATTCTTTACTACCGATTGCATTTAAAGATAAAAAAGTCATCAGCATATCATTGTTGTTGAACTGGATCATCGGTCCGATATTGATGTTTGTCCTTGCCATTATTTTCTTAAGAAACGAGCCGGACTATATGATCGGATTGATCCTCATCGGTTTGGCAAGATGTATTGCAATGGTGATCGTGTGGAACGATCTGGCCAAAGGAAACAGAGAATATGCTGCCTTATTAGTCGCTTTAAACAGTATTTTTCAGATATTCACCTACAGTTTTTTTGTCTGGTTATTCATCAATGTTTTACCTGAGAAATTAGGATTGGCCAATTTTAATGTCAGTGTATCAATGAAAGATGTGACGGAGAGCGTTCTCATCTATTTGGGTATTCCGTTTCTGGCTGGTTTCCTGAGTCGCTATTTTTTAGTTAAATCAAAAGGTTTGGATTGGTACAACAGAAAATTTGTACCGACAATTTCACCAATCACGTTGTATGCCTTATTGTTTACAATTGTTCTGATGTTCAGCCTTAAGGGCGAACAAATAGTTGAACTTCCGATGGACGTTGTAAAAGTTGCGATACCACTTGTGGTGTATTTTGTACTGATGTTCTTTGTCAGCTTCTTTATCAATAGATCAATGAAAGTACCTTATGACAAAAATGCATCCATCGCGTTTACAGCCACCGGAAACAATTTTGAACTGGCAATAGCAGTGGCTATTTCTGTTTTTGGTATCAACTCTGCTCAGGCTTTTGTAGGGGTTATCGGCCCCTTGGTAGAAGTTCCGGTGCTGATACTGTTGGTAAGGGCAAGTCTATGGCTGAAGAAAAAGTATTATGTATGATAATAAAGATGGACAGAACAGAAAAACAGGCTTATATAAATGAAACTCTCAAACAAATCATTACAAAAAAAATTAAAAGAATTTAGCATCAAATATTACTAAAATTCTTTCCAAATGTTTCGATATTTCTTCGGTTGTGAGTGCAAGACATGCAAAGTCTACTAAAGGCTCAATCGAAACAAATCATATATAAAAGTGTTTGAAGATATTCCCGTCTTGGTCATAAGACGGGAATAATAGATTTTGAAATTCACGAAACACTTTCCAGATTACAATTCACCAATTCCACCGACTCATTTTGCCCGTTCACCGAAAAACCCATCATTTTCATAAGATTCCTACAGACCTTTACACAAGAATTAGAGCAATAACGCTTTGAAACTTAAAATCTCAATATTATGAAAACAAACATCGGACTTACAGAGCAAAACACAGAAGCTGTTGCAGAACAATTGGCAAAACTTTTAGCTGACGAAACTGTACTTTACATCAAAACCAGAAATGCACACTGGAACGTCACCGGCGACAACTTCCACGCCAACCACATCTTTTTCGAAGAACAGTACAGACAGTTGGACGAGTTGATTGACAGCGTTGCAGAACGTCTACGTAAAATCGGACATTACGCTCCTGCTACAATGAAAATTTATCTCGAATTAACGCATCTTACCGAATATAGCGACAGAACCAATGACGGATTGGGTTATATGAAAGATTTATTAAAAGACCACGAAAGCATCATCGATTTTCTAAGAGGAAACGTGACGCCTTTTGCTGAAAAATACAAAGATTACGGTTCAAGCGACTTCATCACAAGCCTGATAGAAACCCACGAAGAAATGGCCTGGATGATCCGTTCTTACTTCAGATAATTAAGTTGCCACGAATGCACGAATAAAAGACATTTTAATCATAAAAAAATTCGTGCATTCGTGGCATTCAAAACTTTCGTATCAGAATCAAAAAAAATTAAGCAAAAAATTCTTACTGGTTTTGAGAAAAGGAATAATTATATTTGTTTCAACCAAAATAAACTATCCCTATGAAAGCCTTGATTGTTGATGACAACGATATCGCAAGAACTACGCTCGCACACCTGGCAAAGCAAGTTCCGAATCTCACGATTGTCAACGAATATTCCAACGCCATTGAAGCTTACAATCATTTGCAGAACAATCAGGTAGATTTGATATTTTTAGATATCGAAATGCCTGAAATGACCGGAATCGAACTCACCAAAAACCTTTCAGGGAAAGACATTATCATCATTTTCACCTCATCCAACAAAGATTACGCACTCGAAGCTTTCGAACTGAATATCGCAGATTACATCCTGAAACCCGTGATGCCTGCAAGATTTTTACAGGCCGTGAGCAAAGCGCAGTCGATTCTTGATAGCAGAAAGGAAAATGTAGAAGTCACCAAAGATGAGTTCCTTTTTGTGAGAGATTCCAATATCACAAGGCGTTTGAAGCTCGACGATATTTTTTATGCGGAAGCAATGGGCGATTACGTAAAATTTTACACAAAGGAAAAAATGTTCGCCATCCACGGCAAGATGAAAACAGCGGAAGAACGTCTCCCGAAAGACCATTTCATCAGAGTTCATCGCTCTTACATCGTTTCTGTCGGCAAGATAGACACGCTTCAGGACGGCGGAATTATGATCAACGGAAAATTCATTCCCGTTGCAGATGCCTACCGAAAAGCGCTCAACACAAGGATGAATGTTTTCTAATTATTTGTAAGTGATTAGGGCAGCTTAATCCGCCTGTAGTTTATCCTGAGCTTGTCGAAGGACTTCCAATCTTTTTTGCACACGATTTCAGTTTAAATAGAACTTGAGAACAAGCAAAAAAGGATTTCCGCTCAAGTCGGGCTGCGAGAGATTCAACGTTCCAATTCAAATGTAAAAATTCCCCTCCCTTGGAGGGGTGGCGAAAATTCAAAGAATTTTTGACGGGGTGGTTTTACAATTCAAAAGCGGTTTTCAACAATTCAAAATAAGTACAGACACTTATGAAAAAAATATCCTCAGTAATGGGAAACAGACGGTTCAGTTATTTCATCATCCTCACTTTCATTGCGGGTTCTCTCCTGTTGATAGCAGTTCAAATCAATTCGGCTAAAAACACCAAAGAACTCATTAGAAATAACAACCGACTTCTCAACGAACTACGTTCGAGCAATCATTTGCGTGAAATCGACCGTGATATTTTGGGCGTTGAAAGCAGAATCCGAGCTTCTATCGCGACCAACGACACGACTCATCTCGAAGGAATTGACCAAAAAATAAATCAGATAGAAAACTTTCTCGATTCACTATCCAAGGACAATTCAGACGACGTTGAAGAACGGTGGATTCACAGACTGAGCGTTCTTGCAATGGAAAAGAAAACAACGAAGGATAAATTACTGCTCCGTTATCACACGCTTGGAAATATGGATGACCAGACTTCCATTGCCAATCCACGAGCAAGAAAAATTTCCAATGAAATAACAAGCATTACTGCTAAAATCTACGAAAGCCGAAAACTAAATATGATTGACCTCAGCAAAAAGAGCGAGGAAATGGGACAAAAAGCAAGATTATACGATATCTCTTTATTGGTTCTTTTGATTTTAAGCGGTTCAATCGTTGGGTATCACATTCTTCGTCAGTTCAACAGACAACGTTTACTCATTCAGGAATTGGATGTTACGGAGAAAAAAGCTTCAGTTGCCGCACAGACCAAAGAAAATTTCCTTGCCAATATGAGCCACGAAATCAGAACACCTTTAAGTGGAATTTTGGGCTTTACCAACCTTTTGCAGAAAAGATCTTTGGATGAAACGTCAAAAGAATTTGTCTCATCAATCCAACGTTCGGGAGAAAACCTGATGGCGATTATTAATGACATTTTAGACTTATCAAAAATTGAAGCCGGAATGATGCGCATTACAGCAGGAATATTCAGTATCAATGGTTTAATCAACTCTGTAGAGACTCTTTTTCTGGAAAGAGCCAAAGAAAAAGGAATCACAATATCCAGCAAAGTCAATGCTGCCATTCCTGATACTTTAAATGGCGACGCCACGAGACTGACCCAGATTTTGGTCAACCTCATCGGCAATGCGATCAAATTTACGCATCAGGGGAAAATAAATATCGAAGTTTTCACCCAATCCAAAACTCAAAACCAGATTACACTCGGATTTACAATTTCTGATACAGGAATAGGCATCGAAAAGGAAAAACTGGATGAAGTCTTCGAAAGATTCAACCAGGGCGAAGATTCCATTACCCGAAACTTCGGCGGAACAGGTTTGGGCCTGTCGATTGTTAAGAATTTAATCGTTTTGCAAAACGGCAATATCGAAGTCAGCAGCGAACCCGGCAAAGGCACAACCTTCAGTTTTTATATTCCGTATGAGATTTCCGAAGAGCAGATTAAAACAGTACATCCTGTAGATCCTGATTATTTTAAAGATAAATCGAATGCGCCGTTGCGGGTTTTGGTAGTGGATGATAATGCCATCAATCAAAGCCTGATGAAACATCTTCTGTCCCAGTGGAACATTAATTTTGATATCGCAAACAACGGTCTGGAAGCGGTAGAATTTCTCAGAAATAACGACTGTGATTTGGTTTTAATGGACATCCAAATGCCACAGATGGACGGCTACGCAGCAACCCAACAGATCCGTGAAGTTCTTAAGTTAGACACTCCTATCATCGCAATGACTGCACACGCTTTGGCCGGCGAACGGGAAAAATGCCTGAGCCGTGGTATGAATGAATATATTTCAAAACCCATCAACGAGGAAGAATTATTTAAGCTCATCTCCAATTTCGGTCTCACGGAAGCGAATGATCCCGGGAAGAAAGCATCAAAAACTGAAACAGATTTTCAATTTATCAAGTTGAGTTATGTGAAATCGATAAGCGGTGGAGATACTTCCTTCGAAAAAACCGTGACAGAGCAGTTTATCGCAAACGTTCCGCCACACTTGGAAGAATTAGAATCGGCGTACGAAAATCTTGATTTCACAACCGTAAAACTCAGGGCGCACGATCTCAAATCCAGCATTTCCATAATGGGATTACTTCCCCTATTGGAAGAAAATCTGAATCTTCTGGAAAAAACGACAGAGAAAAATCCGCCTACTGAACAGGCTCTCGAAAACCTGAAAGACAGCATTCATTTTGCTTTACAGGAAGCCGGGACATTTTTACAATCACTTTAACTTTAAAAATTTAACACTAATGAATTTATTCTCACCCATAACGCTCCGCAATCTGACTTTGAAAAACAGAATTGTAGTATCGCCAATGCAGCAATACAGCGCAAAAAACGGCGTTCCCGGAAACTGGCATCTGGTTCATTTGGGAAGTCGTGCCGTTGGTGGCGCAGGTTTAATCATTACCGAATGTACAGCAGTTTCGCCCGAAGGTTTAGCCACTTTAAGCGATGTCGGAATCTGGAGTGATGAACAAAAAAATGCCTGGAAAAATATTGTAGATTTCGTACACGAGCAGGATGCAAAAATAGGAATCCAGCTGTGGCATTCTGGTGGAAAGGGCAGCCTGAAACACCCCAATGAAGGTATGAAACCACTCACGAAAGAAGAAGGCGGATGGACGGTAAAATCATCCTCACCCACTGCAATGAATGGTGTGATCCCCAAGGAGTTGACGGTGGATGAGATTCAGGAACTGAAGTTAAAATTTGTTGATGCTGCAATTCGGGCGGTAGATGCAGGATTTGACACCATAGAATTGCACGCCGGTCACGGTTATCTTTTTCATCAGTTTTATTCTGCCGTCATCAACAAAAGACAGGACGAATATGGCGGAAGTCTTGAAAATAGAATCCGTTTTCTGGTAGAAACGGTGGGCGAAGTGAGAAAAGCAATCCCAAACGGAATGCCTTTGCTGGTCAGAATTTCAGCAGTCGATTATCTGGAAGCGCCCGATGCGTGGAAATTGGATGACAGCATCATCCTTTCAAAAATCCTGAAGGAAAACGGTGTCGATTTTATAACTGCATCCGGCGGCGGATTTGCCAATGTGAGCAAAGACAGAGTTTTTTCGGGTTATCAGGTTCCGTTTGCATCCATTATAAAAAAGCAGACTGTCATTGCCACAGGTGCAGTCGGGATGATTACCGAAGCTGTGCAGGCAAACGACATTATTGTGAATGATGAGGCAGATCTGGTGGTGATTGCCAGAGAACACTTGCGGGATCCTTATTTTGCCCTTCATTCAGCAAAGGAATTGGATATCGAAACCGACATTCCGTGGCAATATAAAAGAGCTTTTTAATCCGTTTAAACTTATTTCGGTATGGAAAATCCAGGCGCATCTGTAGTAATTACCCATCATATTTTGAATGGAAAACAACAGGAATATGAAAAATGGTTAGAAGAAATTGTTCCCATCACAAAACATTCGGAAGGTTTTATCGATTTGCAGATTGTACGTCCGATTCCTGATTTGACTTTTGTTTATACCGTTATTATCCGTTTTGATACCATCAATAATTTAAAAAACTGGATAGAATCTGACAGCCGGAAAAAAATGATTGAAAAAGCGAATCCTTATTTCAGAAAAAATGACAGATACCAGATAAAATCCGGTTTGGATTTCCTTTTTAATTCAGAAAATGAAGGCCGAAAAGTTCCAGTCCGCTGGAAGCAGTATCTTGTCACCTGGTCTGCGATTTATCCTCTATCAATATTGATTCCCCTTGTTTCAATTCCGTTTTTGAGATTACTGAAAATCCCTGCAAACCATTATTCCGATGGTCTTATAAACTCCGGAATCATCGTGTTTATGATGGTTTTTGTGGTAATGCCAAATTATACGAAGCTGATCAGGAAATGGCTTTATAAATAATTGAAATTTGAATTTAAATAGAATCCGTCTCAAACAAATTGGGATGGATTTTTTTATTTTAATGCATTTCTTCAAAACAACTCGTTTAGATTAAAACACAACTTGTATTTTCTCTAAACAACCCGTTTAAACCAACACACACTTTGCATTTCTTCAAAATAACCTGTTTAAGATAAAACAACTTTGCATTTTGTTTCCCGCAACTTGTTTGAAACAAAACAACTTTGGCGGAAGTCTCCCACAGTCTGCGGGAAACCAAATCACTTTTACTTTTATTTAAAACTACCCTGTTTGGAACAAAATAACATTGCAGCTTGTTTCCCGCAACTTGTTTGAAACAAAACAACTTTTACTTTTGCATAAAATAATCTGCGGAATATTACAATCTCATTTATCTTATTAAACGACAGTTTCCGCCTCTTCATCGAACACCAATTGATTTTGAATTTTGTTGAATGTAGCTTTACACCATCAAATTAACACATACAAACAATTAAACTTTAAACATTATGGAAATTATTCAAACACCAGAAAATGCATTGTCTCACTCTACAGTTACAGCGATTATCAATGCCCCAATCGAAAAAGTAAACATCGCAGATTGGTTACTTAATCTTCCCGATGCCGAATATCAAAGATGCTCAACACAGCACATAGGAGCCGCTATTTCTACCACTTTTGACGGCGCACCGGTTTCTCTAAATGTTGAAACTATCGGAGATGCGTTGATGGTTCAGCATTATGTTGCGGTAGAACACCGTCCAGATTACTGCAGAATGTTATCAATTTCAGATTCAATTACTCAAAACGGACGTACAAAAGTTCAGGTTTTATGGGAACTGAAAGCCACAAAAATTGATGATAACACGACGTTGTACACCAACGAAATTCACGCAACCGCAACACCTGAAATGTTCGAATACCTGAAAGAACACAACGTAAATCTTGCTGATGCCGCTGCTTCCAGACAAGCCGCTTCTGATGCCCACAACCACGAAGAAACGCCAAACTTTGCAAAAAGCATCGAAAACAAAGCATTGACAGGAAAATACAATCAACCTTTCTAATAAATCAACACATTATATTTTATTAAAATCATTGGAACTTTCCAGTGATTTTTTGTGTTTAGAATTTGTGTTTTATTTTCCGCAGTTTGTTTAAAACAAAGAATCTTGTTAAATTTTAAATTTAAATTTTCTAAGGCTGTCATTTTGAGCGAAACAAAGTGGAGTCGAAAAATCTCAAATATTTGGATTTTAAAAGATTCTTCATTTCATAATGCTTCGCAAAATTCCATTCAGAATGACAAAAATAACTATTCAATAAGATTTAAGTAGCTCGAAAAAATTTTCACTTTGGTTTAAAAATATTCATCATCTACTCCATCATAAAACTCAACGACTCATTTTGCCTATTCATCGAATGAGACCTAAAAAGTCCCTGATTCAGGGCTAATTTTACAGTAGAAATAAAGACAAACTATCATTAATCATAAAAAATAATACGATGAAAACTGAATCACTTAGCTTCAAATACGAATTAGAAAAAAAAGAACCAAGAACCAACGATGGCGGAACGACAAGAGGTGCTTCTGTAAAAGATTTCCCTGCTTCTATTGGTATTGCGGGAGTTTCGATGAGACTGCAACCAGGAAGTATGAGAGAATTACACTGGCACGCCAACGCTGCTGAATGGGCTTACGTGATTTCGGGAACGGTTCGCACAACGATTATCCATCCTGATGGTCACAGCTACACCGATAATTTTGAACCGGGCGATGTTTGGTATTTCCCAAAAGGTTACGGTCACTCGATTCAGGCGACTGGAACGGAAGAATGTCATTTTATTTTGATTTTTGATAACGGTAATTTTTCTGAAGACCACACGTTCAGCGTGACCGATTTTGTTTCAAGCGTACCACCTGAAATCGTTGCTCAGAATTTAAATTTAACTTTAGAAGAAGTAGCGGCCTTGCCTCAGAAAGAAGCCTACTTCGCAGCGGGAATTATTCCTGATGAAATGTCTTTCGTTGCTGAAGCTCGTCCGAATGAATCTGACATCGAATTAACGAGCTTCCACCGTTATCCTTTGCATTCCCAACAGCCGAGAATCGTTCCGGGCGGAGGTTTACAGAGATTGGTAACAAGTAAAGAATTTCCTATCAGCAGCACGATGTCTGGTTCTATTTTGGAATTGCAACCGGGAGCTTTGAGAGAAATGCACTGGCATCCCAATGCGGACGAATGGCAGTATTTTATTTCAGGACAAGCGGAAATGTCAGTTTTCTTAGCGGAATCTACTTGTGTTACAGAACAGTTCAGTGCAGGAGATGTGGGCTACGTTCCAATGGGAGCCGGACATTATATCAAAAATACAGGCGATACCATTTGCAAAATTCTGATTGGATTCAACAGCGGACATTATGAATCTATTGATTTAAGCCAATGGCTTTCAGGAAATCCGAAAGATGTTGTCATTACTAATTTCGGTTTAAAAGAAGGCGAAATTGAAAAATTCCCGACTGAGAAAGTTTTCATTCAGCCTAAGAAATAAGATTAGAATTAAATCTTTCTAAATAATGAATCATTCTGTCATCAAAACAAGCACTGTTGTTTCATCTGATTCGATTAAGATACAAGAGAGATTGGTCATATTCTTAGCTTTGATTGCAGGATATATCGATGCAACAGGGTTGATACAATGGAAAACCTACGTCTCTTTTATGAGTGGAAATACAACTTCATTGGGAGCGGCCATTTCAACGGGTAAATCTGGAATCATTATCACATCAGTTACAGTCATTAGTTGTTTTTTATTGGGAATTTACGCCGGAACCTGCCTTTCATTATGGAAGAGAATTAAGAACCAAATATTAACTTTTTATCTTGTTTCCGGAATTCTCATTTTCTATTCAATTATTGCTTATTTTTATGATATTAATAATTGGACATCCATTGCAATTGTCGGATTTTCAATGGGAATGATGAATACGATTGTGACTTCGGTCGGAAACCAAAAAGTAAATACGGATTTCGTGACAGGAACTCTGAACAGCTTGGCAAGGAACACCGCAATGCTTAGTATGACCAAAGATAAAGATAAAAAAGAAGAGTATAAATCTAATTCGATTCATCTTTTACTCTTGTGGATTGGATTTATAACAGGTGCATTTATCGCTCCTTTCCTGCTCGATTATTTTGGAAAATGGACTTTGATGATTCCTGCTTTATCACTAATAATTTGCGGATTACTGATTTCAAAAATTAACTTTAAAAACTAATATTATGTTACAGAAAAACGATGTTGCTCCAGATTTCACTTTGTATGCAACGCCCGACCAGAAAATTACACTCTCAGAATTCAAAGGAAAGAATGTCATCCTTGCTTTTTATCCCGCCGACTGGAGTCCGGTTTGCAGCGACCAGATGGCTTTGTACAATGAAACTTTAAAGTTCTTTCATAAATATGATGCCGAAATCTTCGGAATTTCTGTAGACAGCAAATGGTGTCATCTGGCATTTGCACAATCAAGAAATTTACATTTTCCTTTACTCGCAGATTTTGAGGCTAAAGGAGAAATTGCTAAAAAATACGGCGTTTACGACGAGGAAGAAGGCGAATGTAAAAGAGCACTTTTCGTCATCAACAAAGATGGTATTATCGAATGGAGTTATCTGTCACCAACGGCTATCAATCCTGGTGCAGACGGAATTTTAGAAGCTTTAGAAACCCTTAACACAAAATAAATTATGTCACTAAAACCAAACGTCAGCCAGGCTGACCACGTACAAGGCAATGCAAACGCCGAACTTGTGATTGTAGAATACGGCGATTATCAATGTCCATACTGCGGCGCCGCTTATCCGGTTCTGAAAGAATTGATGGAAGAATATGGAAGTCAAGTCAAATTTGTTTTCAGAAACTTTCCTTTGTCTGAAATGCACCAATATGCAAGACCAGCGGCCATCGCAGCAGAAGCAGCCAATCAACAAGGGAAATTCTGGGAAATGCACGATGCGATTTATGAAAATCAGAGAGATTTGAATGAAAACTTACTGATGAAGTTGGCAGAACAATTAAAACTGAACATTCCTCAATTTGAAAAGGATTTGGAAAGTACAGAATTAGCTGAAAAAGTAGATGCAGATTTTGAAAGCGGGATTATGAGCGGCGTGAACGGTACGCCTTCTTTCTTTGTGAATGGAAAGAAATTCGATGGCGGTGCGGAAGATTTGTTTGAGCTTTTGAGGGAGAATACTGAGAGTTAAACCACAAATCGAAGATTCGACGGAGTCAAAAGACATAAAAGATTTTTGACACTTAAGTAAGTTTAAGTTTCTTTCATAACGCAAAAAAGAACACTTAAGTTTTCTTTTGAGGTTGAACCTTGTTTTACACTGAATCTGCAGCCCGACTTGAGTGGATCTCTTTTTTGTCATTGCGATTGCTGAATCGTTCAACTGATTGCTTCACGTCATTCGCAATGACAAAAAAAGCGGGAACGGAAGGCGGATAAAGCTGCCCAAAACCTAACAAAGTGGTTCGACGGAGTCAAATAAAATTTAACAAGACTGAACGATTTTAACCTAGGTTAAGATGGATTGGAATTTACAGGACTACATTTGCTAAAGAATTAAGACAACAAAATATAAAATAAATTAATCACAACATTTAAAAATTAAAACAATGAGCACACTAAAATTAAAAGACGGAACAGAGATTTTTTACAAAGACCAAGGCGAAGGACCAGTTTTGATGTTTCACCACGGATGGCCTTTATCATCAGACGACTGGGATGCACAGGTGATTTTTTTCCTGCAAAAAGGTTATAGAGTGGTGACGCACGACAGAAGAGGTCACGGCCGTTCCAGCCAGGATATTTACAATCACACGATTGAGCAATACGCTTCTGATGCAGCGGAATTGGTAGAATTCTTAGATTTGAAGGATGTAGTTCACATCGGTCACTCAACTGGCGGTGGCGAAGTAATCCGTTATGTGAATAAATATGCGAATGGAAGAGCGAAAAAAGCAGTTTTAATCAGTGCTGTTCCGCCAATTATGGTAGCGAGCGACAGCAATCCGGATGGTGTTCCGATGTCGGTTTTTGATGGCATCAGAGACCAGACTTTAAACAACAGACAGCAGTTTTATATTGATTTGACTTTCCCATTTTATGGTTATAACAGAGAAGGCGCAGATGTGAAAGAAGGCGTACAGAGAAACTGGTGGAGACAAGGAATGATGGGTGGAATCGTTGCTCATTATGACGGGATCAAAGCGTTTTCTGAAACTGATTTTACAGAAGATTTGAAAAATGTTGATATTCCGGTTTTGGTTCTTCACGGTGAAGATGACCAGATTGTACCTTACCAAAATGCAGCTTTGAAATCAATCAAATTATTGAAAAACGGAACGATAAAAACGTATCTTGGTTTCCCTCACGGAATGCCGACTACGGAAGCAGCAACGATTAATAAAGACCTTTTAGAGTTTATTGAAGCTTAAAATTTAAGTTGTTTAAGTAAATATTGAAAGAGTGAGCCAATGGTTCACTCTTTATTTTGTTACAAATAAATATCATGATAACTCTTGTTTCAATCTAGCATCAGGCTGAATATGCGGCTCTATTGAGATAAACATTTTTCCCTGAAATAGAATTTTTGGGTAAGCTGTAAATAATCTCAACCGTAAAGCTAGACAATTCATACAGCATATACTTCGTGTTACTCACCGTATTTTCACTGATTATTTTTCCTTTACTCAACACCAGGTCAAATTGAGTCTTATCTGGTAAATTTGTAAAATCGTAGTAAGAAATATCCATCGTATTGTTTTTATGATTAGAGTTTATTGATCGCTTTGGTTTTTACTATACAATTTATTAACCAAAACTTAAAAACAACTAAACAAAAACCAAAATTTGATTTATTTTAAATAAAAACTTGTTAGTTTGGTCTTTACGGTGGGTAGTTTTTAATTTTTCACAAAAATATATATTTGTAAATTCCATCAGAATAAACTATTATTGCCGCAACATTCGCCTGCCGAAAATTTTATTTTGTATGATCAATATCTATCGTAAAACAGCTCTTATTGAAGGCATCTCCTACTTGATTTTACTTTTTATTGCAATGCCATTAAAATATATTTTTAATATTTCTGAAGCTGTGAAATATTTTGGATGGATACATGGAGTATTATTTCTTGTTTTTATGGTTATTCTCGTCGCAACAGCACTAAAGTACAGATGGAGTCTTGTGAGGGTTATTATCTACATAATAGGTTCTGTTTTGCCTTTCGTACCTTTTATATTAGATAAAAAATTAAAAGAAGAATATTCGCAAAGCTGAGTCAGTGGCTAAAATTCAATAACATTTTTAATATCTCGCACAAAAATAAAAGCACAGTTCAAAATACACTTAAGTGCCTCTACTGCAATTTCAAAAAAGAAAACGAGCAAGTTAAAATTTCTTTCATCTCAATATTGAGAAAACCTAAGTCAAAAAAAAAAGTTATTTTTGTGCCATAAAAAATTGTGGTTAATTGTAGAATAGCTAATTTAGCACTACCATATCACATCATATATAAAATACATAACATGAGAAAAATACTTCTACTATTCGCCTGCACGTTTGGAATATCTGCTTTTTCCCAAATTAAGGTGCTGAAAAATGAGACCTTGGTGGAAATTGGTAAAGAAAATTCGGTAGGCTTGTACAAAAAAGAAAACAGGTTCACATTCAATTACCAGGATATTAACACAAGTAATCTTAACACATTCAGATCATTTTCATTTTTAGACGTTAACGGTGACGTTAATGATCTTTACAAATTGATCACTGACGGCTTTATAGATCAACCTTCGGGCAATGTTACGTTGGAACTTCCAAATGACATCATTGAACTTCATTACGAAAAAAACTACGGTCAGCCTACCGTACAGTTTATTCAGTATATCAATAAGAACAAAAAATATGTCGGGAAATCTCAGTTTTTGAATAAAAAACAGATCGACAAAATTTTCGGAATTGGCTCGTCAAAAGCCGCTTTGTACAAAAAATCTGTAGCTAGTAAAGCAAATACAGTTTCTAATGTATCAAGTACAAACACTTACGTACCAGAAAAAGCTGCTGTTGCTAATCCTACTCCGAAAAAGAAATCAAGAAAGTAAATATTTATTTTTTTAATAATACCTGAACTCATTCGTAAAGAATGAGTTTTTTTATTTTATTTTTGTAAAAAGATTAACAATTATGTCTCTTCAAATAATCAATTTAACCAAAAAGTTTGCTGAGCAAACTGCACTCAACAATATTAACATTTCAATTGAAAAAAACGAAATCATAGGTCTTCTTGGCCCAAACGGAGCCGGAAAATCTACACTGATGAAATCTATTGTGGGTGCTTTGAAAATTGATGAAGGTGAAATTATTTTTAACGGAAAAAATATTTCTGAAAACGAAATCGAAAGCAAAAAAAACATCGGTTTCCTTCCGGAAAACAATCCTCTGTATTTGGAAATGTATGTGAAAGAGTATCTGCAATTTGTTGCCAATATTCACAAAATTTCTGAAGCGAGAGTAGATGAGGTCATTGAATTGGTAGGAATTACTCCCGAAAAATCAAAGAAAATCAGCCAGCTATCTAAAGGTTACAAACAGAGAATAGGTTTGGCTCAGGCGATTATTCACCAACCTGATTTATTGATTCTGGATGAACCTACCAACGGTCTTGACCCTAATCAAATCATCGAAATCAGAAACGTAGTAAAAGAAATCGGTAAAGAGAAAACAGTTTTGCTTTCTACACACATTATGCAGGAGGTTGAGGCACTTTGCTCTAGAGTAATTTTGATTCACAAAGGAAATATTCTGCAGGATTGCGCAATTGAAGAATTTAAAGGGAAATTTGACAGTCTGGAGGAGGCTTTTGCGAGTTATACGCAGAATCATGTAGTTGAGGTTGATGATTAAGTAAGAATATTATTTTGTAAACATGAAAACAAGATTTACTTTTAAAGCTTTTATACTGCCCATAGTATTAATTGCAATTTTATGTGCAATCATTTTTATTCTTCCTGATTTCTTTATTTCTCCATATTACAATGATAAAATTTTTGTCAAAATTTTTGTACCTACAATAATGATTTCTTCATTTTTGTTATTACTTTTTCTGGAATTTAAGACAAAATGTACAATTGTAATATTTAATACTAAAGAAATTATTGTCAAGCAATTCTTCGGACTTATAATTAAAAAATATTCACATTCAGAAATTGAAGGCTGGAAATACAGTCATCAAAGTGATAATGGTGGGACTTACGAATTTATTTTTTTATATAACAAAAAAAACAAAGTAATTAATGTATCTCAATCATATCATCGAAATTATTTGAAACTGAAAGATTATATTCAAAATAATTTTAATCATTTAGGTTATGAAAAATTTTCTTACATTAATGAATTTAAAGAAATATTTAAATAAAAAAATTGAGAACGTTTATTGGCTTTAAATTTGATAACCCTTTGGTGAATAATCTTAAATAAAACCAATACAATGATTAAGAAAATTATACTGGGCGCATGTTTACTGCCTGTTTTATCTTTTGCGAATATTAAAGATAATAATGATACCAATCCAAAAGAAAAAATTACCAATAACAGAGATAAAGATTCTCAAGAGAGAATTCCTAAAACGGTTATTATTAAAACTAAAAAGTTTAAAATAAAGATCGACAAACAGCCAAACGGAAATTACCTTTATCAATCTTGGGGCGCTAATACGAAAATCTCAGCCAAACCAAGCATGATTATCTCAGACGGAGAAGTTATCCCCGATGGATCTGGCGGCAATTATTATTTTGAATTTAATAATAATGGAACACTTTATCAGGTTTGGAGAAATTATCTGACAGCTTCCGCCAAAAAAGCGCCTTACACGTTAGTAGTAATCGATGGAAACGGTGAAACTTTAGTAAGACAAGATGCGCAGGTTGTTAAAAATTAATTTAAACAAAAAATCAAATAATAATTCCTAATTTCACGATTAGGAATTTTTTATTTTAAGAAAAACAGAATGAAATTTACAGTCAAAGCAAATTTAATTGATATCATTTCAAGAGAAACGTATCCCGCAGAAATATCTATTTTAAATAAGAAAATTGCATCAATAAAGAGAATTAAAGAAACATTAGACACTTATATTTTACCCGGGTTTATCGATGCACACGTTCATATCGAAAGCAGCATGCTCGTACCTTCAGAATTTGCCCGAATTGCCGTAAAACACGGAACTGTAGGAACAATTTCTGATCCGCACGAAATAGCCAATGTTTTAGGCGTTGCGGGTGTCGATTATATGATTGAAAATGCTCAGCATTTTCCATTTCATTTTTATTTTGGAGCTCCGTCTTGCGTACCGGCGACTCAGTTTGAAACTGCAGGAGCTATAATTGATTCTAATGATATTGACCAGCTATTGAGTAGAAAAGAAATTGTTTACTTAGCTGAAATGATGAATTTCCCGGGCGTTATTTATAATGATGAAGAGGTTTTAAAGAAAATAGCCTTTGCTAAAAAACACGGCAAACCCATCGATGGTCACGCTCCGGGATTAATGGGAGAAGGAATGAAAACCTATTTCGATGCCGGAATAACGACAGATCACGAATGTTTTGGCCATACCGAAGCTCTTGAAAAGCTGAAACACGGGGTGAAAATAATGATCCGAGAAGGAAGTGCTGCCAAAAATTTCGACACGTTAATTCCATTGTTAAAAGATTTTCCGGAGCAGATCATGTTTTGTTGTGATGACAAACATCCCGATAATTTAATTGAATCCCACATCAATGATCATGTAAAACGTGCTTTGAAAGCCGGTCACGACTTATATGATATTCTTCGTGCCGCATCTTATAATGTTGTAAAACACTATAATTTACCCATTGGTTTATTACAGCCTGGCGATAATGCAGATTTTATTGAAATTGATAGTATTGAAAACTTCAATATTTTAAAAACCTACATCAATGGTGAATTGGTTGCAGAGAACGGAAACTCTTTCATTCAATCCGTTGAAGCACCCGTTGCGAATAATTTTAACTGTAATTTAAAACAACCATCCGATTTTAAAATTAAAAGTGAAAGCGATACCATTCGTGTGATTGAAGCTCTTGACGGACAATTAATCACGCATGAAATACAATCAAAAACTTTGGTCATTAATGGTTTTGCAGAATCAAATACCGAAGAAGATATTCTAAAAATTGCTGTAGTCAACCGATATAACGACGCTCCCGTTGCCACAGCTTTTATTAAAAATATTGGTTTAAAAAACGGAGCTATCGCATCCTGTGTTGCACACGATTGCCACAATATCGTTGTCGTTGGTACCAATGACGATGATATTTGTAAAGCCGTGAACGCCATCATCAGAGCAAAAGGCGGAATATCTTTAGCCACAGAAACAGAAGAATTGGTTTTAGAACTACCAATTGCCGGAATTATGACCAATCTTCCGGCCGAAGAAGTTGCGGAATTATATATTAAATTAGATCTAAGTGCAAAAGCGCTTGGAAGCAAATTACGAGCACCCTACATGAGCTTGTCTTTCATGGCACTTTTGGTTATTCCTGAATTAAAACTGAGCGATAAGGGTCTATTTAATGGTAAAAGCTTCGAGTTTACGGATGTTTTTGTGAAAGATAAATAGAATTTTCTTTTCTAATTTTTTATTTTACTAAAGAAATCGTTTTCAACAAAACTGTTTTTGGCCGCTTCATACCCAATGTTGTAAATTTGCTCAAGACGTTCTTTTTTTCTTTCAAAATTCCCGAAAGCAGAAAGATCTTTGGAAGAAATCAGCCAGTCACAGTATTCGAATTTTACCTTTTCAACTCTGTATGAAAATAAATCAAACGAACGTGAAACAATGGATTTAATGGTTTTCAGATCACTGATTTTAATATCATGCGGTGGCGAAACAAATACACCAATCAATTTATCACAGTCAGCTCTGATAATGTCAGCCGGAAAATTATTGAGAACTCCTCCATCGCAATACATTTCTTCACCTAAAATATAAGGTGTTGTAATTCCGGGAATTGAGCAGGAAGCAATCATTGCGTCTATGACTTTGAAATCTTTATCAAATATTTTTTCGGTTCCGGACACCAATTCTGTTGCAACAATTCTTACTTCTTTATCCAGATCACCGATTTTCATATCCTGAAAAATAGGTTTAAGATAATTGGCAAAAATAATCGATGAAACCAGTCCCGGCTGATTAAAGGTAAAATGTTTCCAGTTGAAAAAGTAGATGGATTGAAAGAAATCTAAAATCTCTTCAGGCTTTTTTCCAATTGCGTAAAGACAGCCCACGATTGAACCCGCACTACAACATGAGAGAATGTCTACATCAATATTTTTTTCGCTTAAAAATTTCAAAACTCCGGCATGTGCAATACCTTTAGTACCGCCACCCGATAAAACCAATCCCGTTTTTTCAAAGTTCATTGAATAAATTTATGAAAACAAATGATGATAAAGAATTTTTTTCCATTTAATTGTTGTTGTGTAAATGTTAATATTTCTAAACCGATTATCTAAAATAATACCATTCTATCCCAAAAAGACCTTTATGTTTTTCAAAATCAATCTTATCACCTTTATTAAACTTTCGATAAATTTCAGTATTTACTTTAAACATAGTTGGCTCGACATATTCTTTCAGTGTAATGATGTAAATAAATTTTTGAGTTTTAATATTAAATAAAGACTGTGTATTAATCAACTCATAATCAACACTTTTTAAATTAACCAAATTATTTGAATGTATTTTTGCTGATTTTAACAGCATACTTTTATAATCAGTCTCAGAGAGTTCTTTTTGCAAAAATGGTTTAAAATAAATACTTTTTGGAACTACTTTTAATTCATAAAATGTATATTCAGAATATTCTGTATTGAAAGATCCAAATGAATTCTCCTGTTTATCAATAACCACAAATTCTTTTATAACAGGTTTTGAAAAGTCAAAAGAAAAATTCAAAGCCATAAAAAATGGAATAAAATAATAACATATCAAATTCAAAAATATTTTTTCGCCTGTTGAAGGATTTCTTTTAGAATAATAATAGAAACTATAAACGATGGGTATAATAAACAAGAATATTTTAATATAAAAATTAATTTGATACACCTCAAAAATCTTACTGTACAAAAAGAAATATAAGATTGGTACAACAAAAATAAGATACCAAAAAGAATGTGTTGAATTAAATGCTGTTTTTCTAAAATAATACCTTAAAAGCTGAAGACTGAATACACACAAAACCAGTATTTTGAAATATATAGACGAGATTTTAACAAATAAAAGCAAAGTGCACAAAACAATTTGTGTAAATGGAGAAAAAATGATCTTATAAATAAGCTGTGTGTATTTTTTGTTCAACTTATGTGTTTTATACTTTAAATATATAAAAAACCACAGAAAAAATCTGTGGTTCAAATGAATCTTAATTATTAATGTACTTTTCAAAAATCTTAGAAAAATCTTTTTGATTGTAGCGATCGAAACTATTCGTGTTCCATGCGAAAATATATTCGTTGATAGCCTTTAATTCCTGACTTTTTGAAACGTTTTCCTGCTTTCCGGAAGCAACACTTCCAATCGCTTTCTGTATGCTGTCATTAGAAAAATTCAACAAAGAATGATTGTGGTGAACTTCCTGCTGAATCGCCAAAAGTGCTTTGTATAAGTCTTTCAACTGATCAACCTGACCTTTTGCAACGCTAATCATCAAAGGAACATTTCCGATATTGAATGAAATTTCAACATCCAGATCGATCGTTCCCGCAGTCTGTAAAACCACATTCGAGAAAGGAAATTGATAGTATTCATATCTTCTCAGAATTCTCTTTCTATCAATTGCACTTGCTCCGTCAATATGAATCAAAGCTCTGTTGGTAAAGCAGTATTCGTCTCTTTTAGATTTAATCAAGAAGAAAATTTTCTCCTGATCTTCCGAAAGAATGTAATCGTCAGAATCTACTTTATCATAATCCTGTGAAGGAATAATTTTACCGATATCACCTAATCCTAAAGCTTCAGCAGCTAATTTTTTAAACATAATTTTATTTTAATTTGTAGTTTTATTTAGCTAATAAAATTAAGAAAATAACTGAAATAAAATATAACGTAGGAAAAATTTTAATTATCATACATAATTTGAACACAGAGCACACAGATTTTTTCCTATCTAACCGTTTTTAAGGCTCACAAAGGCGTTGACACTTTACTAAGACCACAAAGATTTTTTGATTAGGGTATATGAATATTCAGATAAAAACAAAAAACCACAGAAAAAATCTGTGGTTTTTGATATTGTTAAACTTTGTCAAAGATTTACATCTCCTAAAAAGCGAAAATTAAATATGAATCACTTCACCATATGCAGCAGCAGCAGCTTCCATAATCGCTTCAGAAACCGTTGGATGCGGGTGAATAGATTTAATGATTTCATGACCTGTAGTTTCTAGTTTTCTTGCTACAACAGCTTCAGCAACCATATCGGTAACGCCTTCACCAATCATGTGGCAACCTAACCATTCTCCATATTTAGCATCAAAAATTACTTTGATGAAACCGTCAGTATTTCCGTTTGCAGTCGCTTTCCCACTTGCAGAAAGAGGGAATTTTCCAACTTTGATTTCATAACCTTTTTCTTTAGCCTGCTTCTCTGTAAGACCAACAGAAGCAACTTCTGGGTGGCAGTACGTACATCCAGGAATATTGCCATAGTCGATTTTCTCAACGTGCAATCCTTTGATTTTTTCTACACAAGTAATTCCTTCAGCAGAAGCAACGTGCGCCAAAGCCTGAGTCGGGATGATATCTCCAATCGCATAGTAACCCGGGACTGAAGTTTCATACCATTCGTTGACCAAAACTCTTCCTTTATCTGTCTGGATACCCACTTCTTCAAGACCGATGTTCTCGATGTTTGCAGCGATTCCGACAGCAGATAATAGAATATCAGCTTCAAGAGTAATATTTCCTTTTGCTGTTTTTACGGTAGCTACTACACCGTTTCCGCTTGTATCTACGCTTTCAACAGATGCGTTGGTCATAATCTCAATACCAGTTTTTTTCAAAGATTTCTCCAAGTGTTTTGAGATTTCTTCATCTTCCACAGGAACGATGTTGGGTAAGAATTCAACAACAGTTACTTTCGTACCCATTGTGTTATAAAAGTCAGCAAACTCTACTCCTATCGCTCCAGAACCTACAACGATCATAGATTTTGGCTGCTCAGGAAGAGATAATGCCTGTCTGTATCCGATTACTTTTTTACCATCTTGTGGCAAGTTTGGCAATTCTCTAGAACGAGCTCCTGTAGCCAAGATAATGTTTGTTCCTGAATATTCAGTCACTTTACCATCTTTATCTGTTACAGAAACTTTTTTACCTTTTTGTACTTTTGCAGTTCCTAAAATCACATCGATTTTGTTCTTTTTCATCAAGAACTCAATTCCTTTGCTCATTTTAGATGCTACACCACGGCTTCTTTGGATTACGTTTGGAAACTCAAAACTCGCTTCCACTTTATTTAAACCATAATCTTCAGCATGATTAATATAATGAAAAACCTGAGCCGATTTTAACAAAGCTTTCGTTGGAATACAACCCCAGTTAAGGCAAATTCCTCCTAAATTTTCTTTCTCGATAATTGCAGTTTTAAAACCCAACTGTGCTGCTCTGATTGCTGTAACATATCCACCAGGACCACTACCGATGACAATAATATCGTAATTCATTAGCTTAAAATTTTTATGCGAATTTAAGGAAAAATATTGGATGCGGAAGAGCAGATCGATTAAAGTATTCCATTATGCAAATAGCTTTAAAGTATAATTTAAATTTCGATATGCACTTCTAATAGGGCTAATATTAAATCACGGTATTTTTTTACGAAATATCAAAAGTGAAAAATTTGTCAATTAACAAAGAAATAATTTTAAAAAAATAACTATTTCAAAATAAATTGATAAATTTATAATGTAAAAACTAAAACCATGAAAACGAAATTCTACTATTTCGCCATTATTCTTATGGCAAATTTTTCTATTTGCTTTGGGCAAACTTATACTTTGAAAGTCGAAGATAAAGAAAAGGCTACTGAAAATTTTCCGAGATACAATTTGTTTTATTTGAGTAAACTGATTGCGGACAATTCTATGTCTGTGGAAGAAAGAGATAAAACTTACTATGCATTAAAAAGCACTATTAATGATGAATCTTTAATTACTAACAGTCAATTAAAGTTTTCAGAATTAAGCGAATTTATTCAAAAATTAAAAAATGACAAAGCTGTACAAGTGAAAATTTGGATTAGCAGCAATCCAAATTTTAAAGTTGATCATAAGGATATTATTTTAGAAACAAGTAAGAAAACCAAACTCACTTTAGAAGTGATGTACAACCTAATTAAAGAAAAGAATACAAATTTAGATTCTTTAGATAAAGAGATAAAAGATTTTGAAAAATCCACTAATGAACTACAAGCAACTCACTCGTATCAAGATCTTGAAAATTATAAAAGCACACATAAGTTTGATGAACAAAAATTAAAACAAATTATAAGTGATTATTATACAAATGTAGATAAAGTAGATAAAGCATATAATATATATATAATTAAAAGTTTAGAAGACCTAAAAAATACACTTCTTCAAAATGAGCAAGATGAAGAGAGAAAACAGATAGTAAAAAATCTTAAATATTTATTTTCTAGTATAGAATTTAATCAACTCCCAGATGATATTAAGAAAAAAATTCTAAGCTCCTATTACATGGATAAAAATGGAAGTTTTTATTTTAAAAACTTAGAAACACTAAAAAAAGAAATTAGAGAAACAATCATTTCTAAACTAATATCAACTTATTCAAATGATTTTGATTTATTAACTAACGATCTTGAAATTTTTGCAAATGAGTTTGTTCAAATCTCATTAGATAAAAATTCCTCAACACTATCTACAAAACTAAAAGAAGACATAAAAAAAGTATCAAGTGTCTCTAACTTTTCAGTTTCAAAAGAACAACAAATCATCATCAACTCCCAAATACAAACCGCACAAGCTCAAACAGGTTCTTCAGGAATCAAAATACCGAGCCAGTCTCAAATGATTGAAGCCATGGCAATTTTCTTGGCAAAAAGAGCAAAACAGGAAGCTGCCATTTGGTTTATGGATCAGATTCGTTTAAAAATGAATAACCCAATGATTTTAGATGTTTTCCCAGAGACTATAAAGGTTATGGAAGGAGCTGAAAATTATAAAGTCCCAACATTTAATGCGACTTGGAAATATGCTATTGCTAAAGATTTCGTAGAAATGCCAAGAAATCTAGTTCAAAGCCCCTGGGTGGAAAAGGTAATCATTAAAGACTCCATAAATCATGCAAGACTAAGACAGTCTGTGGAGTTTGGATATGATTTGAACAGATTAATGACCGAACAATATAATTATAGAGACATCATTAAATATTTTTACATTAATCCACGATTAGAAGTAGAGAAAAATGGAAAGGATAAAGTAAATCAGGAGATTAATAGACTTATTGATAACAGCAGCACTCTTCTCTACATCGTTACCAACGAATTTTTTTCAATTGATAATATCGACGGAAAAGATGTTTACAGACTTTTGTCTTATGAAGAAATTGCAGGCTTAAACGAACAGGAATATCAAACTTTACTCGAGCTTATTGATTTGAAATATGGAGAAAGGCTGAATCAATTTAAGATTATGGAAGCTTTCAAGTCAAAAAAACAAGAATTGAACAAATGGATGGGGAATATTTTAATTTCTCTTTCACAATTCGATAAAATAAGAAACGACTACCAAACTAAGAAAGAAGAAATAAAGGACGATTTGGCTTCTAAAAACTTTTACAATGTGTGGAGCGTTCTCAATCAGCTAACAACGAATTTGTATAGTGATGAATTATTTAAATCTCCAAAAATTGATAATATAAAAATCAAACTCGATTGGATAAAAACTGGAATGTCTGTATATGAGCATTTTCAAAACAATGATTATGTAGGTGCTGCAAATCAGACTTTTGGGTTGATTAATCTCTTGAATAATGAAACGAATATAAATAGCAATTACAAAAATTTCTATTATAACTTTGGTAAAAACAAACAAATTTCAGTTGTATTTGACAAAAATTCATACACATTAAAAAGAATTCATCATATTACTAAAGATAACATTCCCATTTATAACAAAAATTTTATTAGCTTTTCTTTTTTGGATAAGGATAATTTATGCATTAAAATTAATAATTCGCCTCAATTTCCTATTCCGACGAAAGATTTAAACGAGTTTTTAATTATTTCAAATTATACAACAAAAGACAAAAATGTTAGAATGAAACTTTTAGATGAGTTACTGGAAAAAAATGAAAATGGAAACATAAAAACCTTATCAGACTCATTGGGAATTGACCAATCTGAAATGATTAGATTAATTAATTACATATATATCGCGAATAATTCTTTAATGATAGATAAAAAAAATCTTAGTGATATTTTTACAGAATTGAATTTTGATTTCGTGCGAGATGAAAGTTTAAATATATTAAATAACTATGACCATAAATACACAAAACAACTCACCAACCTACTATCCTTTTTCGGCGACGTATTAACCGTAAAAGATGAACATCAATTGGCAGGAATCATCGATTCGTATGCTTTACCGCCCACTTCGTACAAATTGAAAAGAAAAAAACCCAGTTCAATAGACTTAAACGCTTATGTAGGTGCATTTGGTGGTGGGCTGATGTCTTTAAAAAGTACAACAATTGGTTCTCAGCCCGTTTATGGTATAACGGCACCGATTGGTATTGCTTTTACTTGGTCAAGAAATGGCTGGTATGATAATTATAGCTTCACGGTTGACGTTGTGGATTTAGGAAATGTGGTTAATCATTATTTGGTAAAACCTGGTGAAGACTACGCAAGGGACGTTCATTTTTCTGAAGTCTTCAGTTTGGGTACTACGTTTCTGATGGGGATAAAAAATTCACCTTTTGTAATATCGGGAGGATTTAGATTTCAGCCATATAACACTGGAAAAGATGCTAATAATAAAGTATTTGATGCCGGAATTTATCATTTAGGTGTTAAAATAGATATCCCTTTAATTCATTTATCTGGTAAAGATTTTTAAAATAATCCATCTTTAAAAAAGAAGCTACCTCCGTTGAAATAGCTTCTTTTTTTATGTTTTTTTGCTTTTATTTTCAATTAAATAACAATTAGCCTTTATGTATATCTATCTTGAAGCCCTTAAAAGCTTCTTTTCGTTCTGGTATCTCAGATTTAAAGCCCTTAACTGTTCGTTTTTCATTCTTTTTGTTGAAACAGGATGATTCATAATCATTTTTTTTTCTTCTCTGTATCTTTTGTCCAGCTCACTTGCTTTGCTGGTTGCTAATTGGGGTTTTGACGGATGTGGTGGCGCAGGCTTTCTGTCCGTAAGCATTGAACGATAATCCTAATAATAAAACTGTTTATATCAATAATTTTTTCGTGACGTTTAACTTTAGTAATTAAAATTTTAAAATTTCAATTGGTTATAAAGTGAGTCCTACATATTTCATACCACAAAATTTGATATAATTTTTTTGGATTTAAATTGATATTAATTGTATACTTTACTTTTTAGTATGCGCCACTCTCCAGACAATTCCACTGACATCATCTGCAACGAGTAAAGATCCGTCTGCAATTTGCAAAACACCTACAGGCCTTCCGTAAACATCTCCTTTCTCTTTATCTGCAATAAAACCTGCAAGAAATGGCTCATAACTTCCCGCAGCTTTACCATTTTTAAACGGCACAAAAGCTACCTGATAACCAACCAATGAAGACCGGTTCCAAGATCCGTGCTGTCCGATGAAAGCTCCGTTTTTATATTTTTCAGGAAACTGTGAGCCGGTATAAAAAGTTAATCCCAAAGATGCGGTGTGAGCTCCCAATGGAACATCAGGAACAATTGTTTTTACCACCAAATCAGGTTTTTCTCCTTTCCTTCTCGGATCTTCGTGCTTTCCGAAATATGCATAAGGCCATCCGTAAAATGCATCTCTTTTCACACTTGTTAAATAATCTGGAACTAACTCATCACCTAATTCATCTCTTTCATTTACGACAGTCCATAATTCTCCAGTTGTAGGATTCCAGCTCATTCCCACAGGATTTCTAAGTCCTGCTGCAAATATCTTTTCTCCGCTTCCATCAGGATTTACTTCCAAAATATTGGCTCTTCGTACTTCATACTCCATTCCGTTTTCACCGACATTACTTCCCGATCCTACTGAAATATAGATTTTAGAATTGTCTTTATTTGAAATTAAATTTCTCGTCCAGTGATTGTTATAACCTCCCGCAGGAAGATTGACGATTTTCTTACCAGGTTTTGTGATTTTTGTTTCGCCTACTTTATAAGGATAAACCCAAAGTCCATCGGTATTTGCTACATAAAATTGATCTTTAATAATCAACATTCCATAAGGCTGATTTAAATTATCAAGAAAAACCGAAGAAGATTCTGCAATTCCGTCTTTATTGGCATCTCTGTAAAGAATAATTCTGTTGGCTGATTTTCCACCAACTTCAGCATCGCTTTTTCCGCTGATGTCGTTTTTTATCTTTTCTTTGGTTGTACGTTCAGAATTTGAAAGCACCACAAAAATATCTCCATTTGAAGCCTGAATCATGTTACGTGGACTTTTAATATTCTCCGCAAACCTCGTCACGGTAAATCCTTCTGGAGCAATCGGGGTTTTTCCTGAGGGCCATCCGATAACATTACTGAATTTATTTTTAGCACTTTTTTCGTCCGGAGCAGGTAACTGTAAAGTATCTGTTTCTGTTTTCACCACGTCTTTCTGCATATTTTCAGAACTTTTCTTGTCTTTGCAACTTACAACCAGCGCAAATACAATAGGTAGAATAAATTTTTTCATAAATTTTATTGAGTGATTTGATAAATTATTTAAAAAATGATTTCTTTTAATTTTTACCGTTTTACGAACAAAAACTATTCCTTTAAAGCTTCATAACAGCTTTTATAAGGTGAAACGATAAGGCATTTTTAAATTATTTTTAGCAGAACTGCGGTTTACCGTTTAATTTTAAACAAAAAAAGAGAACACAAAATGCATTCTCTTATTCAATTTATATAAAACTAAGATTTTTCTCAGTAGTAAAAATCTTAGATTTAGTAATTTACCTTGTAGTATTCAGTAATTTCCTTTCATTCTGATATCTTATATTCAAAGCTTTCAATTGCTGTTGTTTCATCTTTTTAGTCGCAACCGGATGATTCATAATCATCTTCTTCTCTGAATTATATCTTTTCTGCAATTCTCGGGATTTGCTGTTTGTGAGTTCAGTTTTTGAAGGATGCGGCGGAGCTGGCGGACGTTTTTGTCCATACATGCTCACTGATAATCCAAATAACAACACAGTTGATATCAATAACTTTTTCATAACGCTTTATTTTTGTCGAATGATTTTAAAATAATTCATTCAGATTTAAATTTAACATTACATATATCGTACCACATTACTGTTTATATTATTCAACTTCCACATTTTGCTTTAACGGCAGATTTTTAGAAGAATTTCCTACAAAAATCCTGTATGTTCCTTTTTCTACGATCCAGTTCATTTTTTCGTCTAAAAACTGTAACTCTTTCACAGGAACTTCAATTGAAATTTGTTTTGACTCTCCCGGTTTTAAATATACTTTCTGAAAACCTTTTAACTCAATAATTGGTCTTGAAACTGAAGCAAGCAAATCTTTTACATATAATTGAACCACCTCACTTCCCGCTTTTGAACCTGTATTTTTAACTTGAATTTTAGCAATAAGCGTTTCATTTTCAGAATATTTCGTTTTATTCAATTGTAAATCAGAAATTTCAAATGTCGTATAACTCATTCCAAAACCAAACGGATACAAAGGTTCACCGCTCAAATCGTGGTAATCATTACCTCTTCCCGTCGGATGGTGATTGTACGTCAAAGGCAACTGCCCTTCATCAACCGGAAACGTAATGGGCAATTTCCCCGATGGATTTTCTGCTCCGAAAAGTACTTTTGCGACAGCATTTCCGCCTTCTTCGCCAGGATACCAAACATCCAAAATAGCACCAACTTTATCTTTCCAATTGGTTGTTTTTATCGCAGAACCACCGACTAAAACAACTGTTGTCGGTTTATTTAATTTTGAAATTTCGTGAATAAATTGTTCCTGATTTCCCTGCAAACTCAACGAAGAACGATCTTGAAACTCCCCTTCATGAATTCCGGCTGTAACGATGATGTAATCTGCATTTTGAGCTAGTTTTAAAGCATCATTAAAATCTTTTTGGTAATCATTCAAACCATAATTCCAGATCAATTCGATGTTGGCTTCACCTCTGTTTTCATGAAACTCAACAATAATATCAGATTTTTGACCTTTCACAAAATCTATGTCAACAGTTTTTGTGGAATAACTCAACTTTTCCCAATTGTCGATCAACAATTTCCCATTTAAATATAATCTGAAACCATCATTTCCGCGCAATCCCAATTGATATTTTCCAGAATTTGGAGCTTCCAGTTTTCCCGTCCAGCGAACGCTGTAATTGTCGGGTTGTAATTTTTCAGGATTTGGAGAATATAAAGTCCATTTGAAATTCAACTGTTCGTCTTGTTTTTCAAACGCAGGATTTCCTTCTAAATCTGAATTGGAAAAATAATTTCCTTGTAAACCTTTTTTATTTTCTGAAGATAAAAATTCGGTCGGAACGGTGGTGAAACTCCTCAAATTCCAATCAATTCCTTTTGAATAATTGACTTCAAGATTCTTATTTTTAGTGAAATTTTTAATTCCATCCAAAATACTCACTTTCTTGTTTCCCGGGCCGGAATAACCACCTAATCTTGCATTAACCGCATCTGTTCCAACCACTAAAATCTTTTTAACATTTTCCGAAATCGGAAGCGTTTGATTATTATTCTGAAGCAAAACAAAGGATTCGATGGCTGTTTTTTCTGCTAATGGTTTGTAATTTAATTTCTTTAATTCCGAAATAGCTGCATCGGAAACGTAAGGGTTTTCAAACAAACCCAATTCAAATTTTGCTCTTAAAACTCTCGCGACTGCATCATCAATTCTTTCCTGTGAAATTCTTCCATCCAAAAACGGCGGAATAAATAATTTATAATGATTGTATTCTGTCTGGAAAATCACATCAAGACCTGCATTGATCGCCTGTGCAGAAGCGTCATCGTAATCTTTTGCTGTAAAATGGAGAACATTTGCACCACCCACCGCACTTGCATCACTGATGACGAAACCTTTGAAATTCCATTCATTTTTCAATTTTTCGGTCAATAACCAATGATTTGCCGTTGAAGGTCTCCCATCCAACAAATTATATGAAGTCATCACCGAACGGCTTTTTCCTTGCTGAAAGGCTTTTTGAAAAGGTACTAAATGCGTTTCCTCCAAATATCTTTTACTCCAATGAATTGGATATGAATCTCTTCCACCCTCGCCAACGTTCGCTAAAAAATGCTTTGGAGTCGTTATAATTCCCTGATTTTCAAATGAACTGACAAAATTTACGCCCATCACCGAAGTCAAAAACGGATCTTCACCATACGTTTCCTCAGTCCTTCCCCATCGAATATCGCTCGCCAAATTCACAACCGGCGTCAGAATCTGACGGATTCCTCTCAGTTTAGATTCTTTTGCAATCGCTGTCGAAACTTCTTTCATCAGCTCAGGATTGAAGGTCGCCGACAAACCAATCGCCTGCGGAAAAGCCGTTGCACCTTCCCGCATTAATCCATGCAAGGCCTCATCAAAAGGAATAATCGGGATTCCCAATCGGGATTCTTCCACAAAATATTTCTGAATAGCATTGATCTTTTTGGCTAATCTTTCGGCATCTTCGTTCGCATTATATTTCAATATTTGTCCCGCAACTCCGCCGCCTTGATTTCCTGCGCTCACCTGCAATCCGAAGATTCCATGAGAATATTGACCTTTCGGAACGTTATCCAAATCTCCGGGAATCATGAAACACTGCCAGAATTTTTCTTCAGGTGTCATTCTTTTCAGCAAATCCTGAACTCTGGCTTCGACAGGTTGTTTGGGATCTTTGTATAAAGGTTTTTGAGCAGAAATGAAAACAGAACTCAATAATGAAATTGCTATGATTTTAAAACGAAATTTAAAGCACATAAATAATTTAATTTAATTACTGTTCTTTTGTCTTGAAACAAAAGAACCAAAAATTCAAGACTTGGAACTCTCAGCTAAAAATTAAAATTTAATCCTAAAATTCCCAAAACTTGCGCGAATTCAATATTCGTTCTTCGAATCAATATTGGTGTCGCGCTTCAAACAATGGGAATTTCTTAACGAATTAAGTTTTAATTCTCTTAACGCTTCGATTTCCTAGGTCGTTTTAAAGATTGTTTATAGTTACTGTGTAATTTGAATTACAGTTGAATATTTTAATTGAGCTCTTTCTTTGGGTAAATTAATTTCAATTGAATTTCCTGATTTTTTCCATTGAATTTTTGAGGAAATTCCTAAAACTTTCAGCGATTTTGGTTTAAAATTTTCAGGAATTGCAAAGTTTAAAGTTGATGGAGCTTGATAATTTGTTTTTTCATCCAAGTGAAAAACATTCACCACTTTTCCATCTTTACTTTGTGTATAATAAAAATTACCGTCATGATAAGGTGTCACCGCTCTCGTTGCAAAAACAGCGGACTGATTTTTATCCATCCAACTTGAAATTTCATTTAATGTTTCATAAACAATCGGGTCATAATCTCCGTTGGGTCCAGGAGCGATATTCATCAGGTAATTTCCACCTCTGGAAACGATTTTAACTAACGTTTCAATGATTTTCTGAGACGATTTGTAATTGTCATTCGGAACATAAGAGAACGAGTCACCCATCGTGATACAGCTCTCCCAAGGAATCGAAAGTACGTGCTCTGGAACGGCTTGTTCGGGTGTTACATAATTTTCCCATTTTCCTGGAACGGTGCGATCTACAACGATAATTCCAGGCTGGTTTTTGCGAACCATTGTCCCGATTTCATCCATATCAATGTCCTGTTCGACCTTGATGGTTCTCTGCCATTCCACTTTTGGATCTATGGTGTTGAATGGGCGAACCCAACCTCCGTCTAACCAAAGAATGTCTATTTTACCGTAATTTGAAGTGATTTCATTGAGTTGATTAAAGGTAAACTTTTTGAAATTTTCCCATCTTTCGGGATATTTTTTGGGATCATAATTTACATTTCGATCTTTTGGCGGAAAATATGGCCACCAATAATCATCAGAATGCCAATCGGGTTTTGAAAAATACGCTCCGATTTTGAAGCCTTCTTTTCTAAATGTATTGAAAATCTCTTTCGTTACATCCGCTTTCGGGTTTTTGGAAAAAGGGGTTTTTGAAGAAGTTATATTATAATCAGACTGTTGGGTATCAAACATTGCAAAACCATCATGATGTTTTGTTGTGAACACCACATATTTCATTCCTGCTTTTTTTGCAGCATCTGCCCATTTTTGCGGATTAAATTGAGTCGGATTGAAAGTTTTCTGCAGATTTTCATAGTTTTCTACATATTCATTATACGATTTTCCGTGTTCGGGTTTACGTTGTGTCCATGATTCATCTTCCGGACATAAGCTCCAACTTTCGACAATTCCCCATTGACTGTAGGTTCCCCAATGCATAAACAATCCGAATTTTAAATCCTGCCAGTTTTCAAGATTTTGAACAACAAGCGGATCAGTCGGTTTTTGATAGCCTTCCGAAACATTGTGAGCCTGTGAAAAAAATGTAGATGAGAGTAAAAGTGACGAGAAAAAAAAGGTTTTCGTTTTTTTACTTAACATAAAGTTTTAGTTTTTGCTAATTTAAACTTTAACCACAAAAGTCACAAAAGTTTTTTAGTTACTGGGAATTTTTGAGTTTACAGCTTTGAAAATTTTAGAGCATATGAGTTTTGAAAATCTAAGATTTTCATTCTGGAAAATTAACTTCAATACTTTTTACTTAGCTCTTTTTAAACTAAACACTTTTTAGTCCTCACCTCAATTTCAGAGCCTTCTGCAAGCATGACTGAAATTGGTTTCTGATCATTTAAAAATTCAAAATCTTTTCCGTAAATTTTACTAAAATCAATTTCCAGATGATGACTTTTAACGACATACCAATACCATTGCGGATGACAGACGTCATATTCTGATGTTTTGTTTCCTTTTTTGGTGAAACCCCAATAATGTTCAGTGATAAACTCAAATTCTGATTCATTTTCCATCGGCAAAGCAAAATTTTCGGCAGTAATTTCCATAGAATACCAGTTTTTATCTTTCCATGAATATTTAACTGATATTTCCTTATCATTTTGCCTGAAGCTATTTTTCATCGGCATTGTTTTGTAATTTTCTTTGTAAATGGAATTGGCTACAAAACTCAAAGCAGCCTTCGGAACGATTTCTTTGATAAAAACTACTCCTCTTTTCCAGTTGTTTCCTTCTTTTTTCTTTACATAAAATCTCAAATTGACTTCTTCAAAATTTCGGTGAAAAGGAATCGGAAGTCCTAATAATTTTGTATTTAAAAACATAAATCCGACTAAGCTTACATAACATTTCTCTTGATAAAAATCGAGTTCTGTGCCCTTTGGGAGATATTTAATTAAGATTTCAGGATCAATTTCGTAGTTGATGATGGCTAATTTTTGCCATTCAGCTTTTAGGAATTTCATTGTGTTTGTTTTTGATTGTTTACTCTAGATGCTTCGACAAGCTCAGCATGACATTGCGAATACTAACTATTTTGACGCTCGCTTCGCTCGCGTTTTATCACATTTTCTAATAAATTTCAATATTTTCTGCAGTTGATTTAATTGATTTATTTCTTTCTAAAAGGAAATTTCTCATGTAATTTTTAAGAAAAAATCTGTTGAAAAGTTTTCCGATAATTCCGAAAGGAGATTCAAATTCTAAAATATCGGTCATTATTGTGTTTTTACCTTCTTGTTTAAAAATATGCTGATGTTTAAACGATTTAAATCTTCCTTTCAACATAACATCCGTGAATTTATTTGGCTTTTCCATCTCAGTAATTTTTGAAGTATGAGTTTGGTAAAATCCCAAATGCTTTGCTCTCCAAGTCACGGTTTCTCCCAATTCAATTAATCCTGATGTTTTTCCTGCAATTGCTTTTTCGCCAGTTTTGAAAGTTGATTTTTGGTGTAAATCGATATCTCTTGACAAATCGAAAACTGTGTTAATATCGGCTTTGATGATCGTTGTTAAATAAATCTTTGACATCTTAAAATGTTTGTTTTTTATTAAAGTCCGGCAGAACTTTATCAATTCTTTCTGCAAGTTCGGGTAATTTTATTGTTGGAACTGCGGGAAAAAGATGATGCTCCATGTGATAAAACATGCTGAAAGTTAATTTATTTTTCCAGAATCCACGTTGTGTTCTTGCGATATTCGGGTTTTCGTGTGTATCGTGATGAACGGTCCAGACTGCAAAAAATGCCATTAAAAATTCTCCAAAAAACATGATCAAAATGTGATATATCAAAAAATTAATATTAAAATAAAAAGCAATACATACGAAAACTGAAATTGAAATTAATTCTAAAATCATATTCCGTTTATAATTTTTATTTGCTTTTTTAAATGTGATCCAATGAATTAAAAACATATGTTTTGGACCGTACAAAATCGCTTCGTACCATTTCATTGAAGCAGATTTCCCTTCATAATCTTCTTCTGAAAGACAAAATTTGTGGTGTCTGATGTGATTAAATTTCACCGCATGAATGGATGCCATCATTGACACACTATTAAGATACATTGATAACCAAGTGAGAAATTTCCCTGTTCCCAACGAGTTGTGAAAACCGTTATGAACCTGTCTGAGCGCCGTCAAAAAATAGAATCCTGAAAACGGAAGTGCAGCCCAATAATATCCTTTATAAGCCAAAAACAAGGAAATAAAAAACCAAGGCAAACTGATGTTATTTTCAATCAACATTTCTTTGACGGAAAGTTTTTTAAGGTCTTTCCATTTTACTTTTTTTGTTAATTCAAGGTGATTCATTTTTTAGTTTTAGATAAGGTAATAAATGAATTTTCAAAAAAATTCCATGCTATTGAGATTTTAAAAAGATATTCTTTTAGACTTTCCACCAAAATAAAATATGAGAAATAAATGAACGATTAAATTTTTCATGACAATTAATTTTAAATTTAAGAATTAACTACCTCTTCATTTTGAATTTTATCTTTATTCATCGCATGTTTTCGACCTTTCAGGAAAAGCAGTAAGTTCAAAAGCATCATTACTCCCAAGTAAATTGAAAATCCACCAATCTTTTTGCTTAAAGCAACGACCAATCTTTCAACAGTTTCAATTTGAAAAAACTCAATGATACAAAGAGCAAAACCTATATTTAAAAGGTAAAATCCAATTTTGAATAGTGAATTTGTTGCCATTGCAATGTCTTGTTTCTGATGAAAAATATCGATCATAAATGTTTTTGAATTTTTAAACAAAAACTGAGAAACAAAAATCGTCAACATGATAACAATCGGTAAATAAATCATGTACGCTGAGAAGTTGTAGGTTGCTGTGGTTAAAATAGTTGCTGTCATAATTGTATTATTTTATGGTTAAATTTTTTCTTAAAAAGTAAAGAGCAAAAATGTTTGTAAAATGTAAAAAGCAAAGAATCAAAGTGATATATCCAATTTTGATTGCCGTTACAGCGAAAACTTCTTCCATTGTATTTACCTTATTCCAAGTTGACAAACTGATGGCAATGTATCCGAGATTAATCAGATAATAACATCCCAAAAGAATTCTATTAATCGTCAAACAGAGATTTTTGTCATTAAGCAGATATTCTAAATACGTTTTTCCTGTGTTGTAACATCTTCTTCCGACATCAATCGTGATATACGAACTGATGGCAAGAAAAAACAAATATGAAACAATATTAAACATCTTATAAATATTATACTTTCAGTAATTTTTGAAAATTAATTTGAAATAAAAAAGGATTATGAAGTCCTTTCTATTTCAATAAATTGGTGATCTTTCCGACCAGCCAATGGTCATCACTTTTGATGGCGAGATCCATAATATTATTGATTTTCCCCGTTACGGAACTGAAATCGTCCATTAATTTGATAAATTCTTTAGCTCCTTCAGAATCCTTGTCTTCAATATTTTTAAGTTCTTCTAAAAAAGAAATTACAGGTTCTATTTCTCTTTTTCTGCGCTCTTTTGTAATCTGTTTAAATAGATACCAAACATCTTTCTCAGCTAAAAAATATTCTTTTCTTTCACCTTTTACGAATTCTTTTTTCACAATTCCCCAATCCATCAAAGCCCGAAGATTCATATTCGCATTTCCTCTTGAAATCTCAAGCTGTTCCATCACCTCATCGGTAGAAAGTGCTTTTCCACTTGCCAAAAGTAAAGCATGAACCTGCGTCATGGTACGATTGATTCCCCAATTGGTAGCAAAAGTTCCCCAAGTCTGAATGTATTTTTCTTTAGCTTCTGAAAGTTGCATTTTTTATTTTTTCTGATTTCTATTACAAATGTAATAATAGTTTTTGAATTTTCAGTAATTTTTGAAAGTTTATTTTCAATTTATTCTTTTTTCTCCCTTAATCGAAAAATCTCAGTCCAAATGAACTGAGATTTTCTGATTTTATATTTTATTTAAGGTTCTATTACAGCTTTAATTCCTTCATTCCAAAACTTAGATTCCGGCATGTAATAAAGATAAACATTGCTTGCTTTTCCGGTATATTCTCCTGCAAATTCAACTTTTAAGTCTAAATTAATCGTTTTAGTTTCATTTGCATCAAAATGTTCCCAGTATAAAACCAGATAATTATCGAAGATTTCGTAATAAGAAACCTGTTTTTTCTCAACCATATCTTTCAATAAAGCATTTTGCAAAGTCAATCCTGCAGGAATACCGATTTTTGCAGTAGTCATCGGTAAATCTCCATTGATTTTATTTTTTACCGTCACTGTCATTCTGTTGGTCTCTCCTACTTTTGAAACCTCAGATTTCAGTTTTGTTTCTAAAGTCACTGGAATATTTTCACTTTTCGGAGCTTCTAAAGTATAATATTGATAATCTAATTTGTAGGGTAAACCTCTATCGCATAAGTATTCCACACTTAATTCATTTTCACCTTTCTTAAAAGCTGAAGAGAACATGATGTTTGGAGATACTTTTGCGGTATTGATTTTAATTTCGGGTTTATCTATTCCAAATAACTGTTCGTTTTTTGCGAAAAAATCTGATAATGCCTCTAAAGCCACAGTCGTAGCTTGTGTCGAACCAAATCCGTAATATCCGTTGTAATTAATCAATTCATCTGCAACTTTTACAATTTCCAACTGATTATTTTTTTCATTTTTTTGTAACGCCATCATGTACAAGGAAAGCGTTTCTGCATTGGCTGAAATTCCGCCTGAACCCGTAAATGTTGTCTTTGCCTTTACCTCTTTATTCCTGTATTGCTCATTTAAAATTGAAATTAGATTATCGTAGTCATTACTTTTCCCAAGATTAGAAGACGCATTCGCCATTAAAGCCAACTGATAAGAATCTTTCGTTGCCAAAGCTCTTTTTAAGCTGGTTTCGTAAGTGTCCTGAATTTCATTTTTAAAGCCTAGCTTCGACAAAGCATACAAAACATACATGTTTCTCGACCAGGAATATTCAGAATAAGCCGATTGAGATTCATAATTTCTTCTCACTTCAAAAAGTCCGTTAGAATTTTTCTTTGACAATATAAATGAAGAAAGATTCTGAACCAATTTCGCATCAACATTTACATATTTCTTCAAATCTCTGAATTGCAGTAAAGCGAATGCAGACAAAGCAACGTCAGACTCATTTCCGTTGAAATAGGAGAATCCACCGTCTTTGTTTTTATAAGAAAGCATTTTTTCAAATCCTTTTTTCATGTTTTTTACAACAGTAAACTCAGTTCCTGAATTAATTTTGTTGGTCGCTTTTAAATAATTCAAAATAAAAACGTTCGGATAAACTGTAGAAGAAAGCTGCTCGAAACAACCGTAAGGTTCGCGTTTTAATCTTTCGATATCTTCAAACATTTGTAAAGCAGAGTTTTCGTAAACATAATATGATGCTTCGAAACTTCCGTTTACATATTCAGGAATGTCGATTTTCGTATTTTCAGGTTTGTTATTTACAATCGAAAAGTGATACGGAAAGCCTTTTTCTTCAACTTTCAAGGGTAAGATCATTGTTTCCCTGAATTCATCTGATTTTACAGTAAACTGGATATTTGAACTGATTAATTTATCCGTCTGCATTTTCACAAATAGTCTTCCGGATTCTAATGGTTTTAGCGTAATCAAACTATCTGCTTTCATTAATTTAATATAATTCGGAACAATGACATTCATCGTTAACGTTTTCGTTTCTGAAGAATTATTTTTAATCACCACCGGAATCGTCATTTGGTCAGTTCGTGTTAAATATTGCGGAATCTTTGCATCAATTGAAATTAAGCTTTGTGCTGCATACGTAGTTTCATCTCTTCCAATCAATCCTGACGCAGAAATTCCTTCCGTCATAATTCTAAATGCAGAATTTGCATCAGACTGATAAAATTCTACCTGAGCTTTACCGTTTTTATCGGTTTCTATAATTGGATTCCAATATAAAGTTTCGCGGTAATCATGACGGTATGAAGTGTTTGTTGTTTTATAAATTGGATAGGAAAATTTTCTGTAGCCATCATAACGATAAGATTCATCGTAAATCGTCAGACTATCACGTGGAATATTTTTGACAGCAAAATAAGTTTCGGGGGTAATGTCAAATTTAATATTTGAAATCTTCCCATTTTTTGAATTGATAATAATCACTCCGTTCGAACCTCTGTTTCCATAAATCGAAGTTGCTGCTGCATCTTTTAAAACAGAAACAGAATTGATATCACCCGGATTTAAATTTCTGAATTGAGTAGCATTAGAAATAATACCATCAATGACATATAAAGGATCAGCATGAGTTGCTATTGAAGAAACTCCTCTAATAACAACATCTATTTTACTCGAACCAGGTGAACCGGAAGATGAACTTATTGATAATCCTGCTACTTGACCTTGTAAAGATTGTAAAAAAGATACATTTGGTCTATTTTCAAATATTTCTGAGCTAACAGTTACAGTTGCCGCAACAGATTTCGATTTTGCATGTGTTTTACTATAACCTAAAACGACTACTTCTTCAATACTTTTCTCAGCACTACTCGAATCTGATTTTCTAATTGATGGTAATTTTTTTAAAATATCTTGAACACCTTGAGAAATTGACGGCTTTTTCTCTTTAATCTCCGCATCTTTTATAACTTCTTCAACATTAACATTTTCTAAAGATTGCTTTACCAAAGGATTAATATTCAATTTATAAGAAAGCATTCTAACATTCACTTTCTGTTTTTTTTCTAAAGATTTTGCAATAATTGTATGTTGATAAACTCCATCTAAATCTGAGAAATAAAACAAACCATTTTCTGAAGTAATCTGTTTTTTTATCTTAGAATTTCCTTCAACCAAATATACTTCTGCTTTTACCGGTTTTTTATTCTCATCTTCTACAATACCATAAATCGGGTTGATTTTTTCAGGTAAATATTTATAATTTCCCGCTTTTTCAACATCAGGATTCATTTCAAAATATCGGTAACCATTGGTCAACATCACTAAGTTTAAACTTTTGGTTGCTTTTTCTTCTTTTTTATCAAAATAAAACTGTGGTCTTTCGATTTTCCCTCCCAGTTCAGAATCCAATAAAAGCCAGGAAAGGATATGGTTTTGCTTATCATCTGCATAAGTCCAGAGTTTATCATCGACTACACTCATTGAAAGATTAGCAGGAATTGGTTGATTATTTTCGTCTGTGCTTTCAACATTGACAATTACTTTTTCTCTTGGCAAATAATTTTTCTTTGTAGGAGTAATTTTCACCTTCATCTGCTTATGTTCATTCGCAAATACAATTCTTTCGGATAAAGGAATATTATTTTCAATGACCGTAAATCTAGTAATTCCAATGGGAAGTTCTTTTTCTGAAATCTCTATAAAATTTAATCCCTGTTTTAAATTTAAAGATTTAGAAAACACTTCTTTTTCTCTGAAATTTCCAATGATTAAAACATTTCTCTCAGAAATTGAGTTGATCATTAACTTAACATTCTGATTCTCTTTTTTAGCATTAAAAACAATTCCATCATCTTTTGCGGTGGGAAGTTGATAGATTTTACTGATGTTTTCAGGCTTAAGAACTTTTGCGTAATACGTTTCACCTTTTTTCGGTGTAAGAAGAAAGCTTCCCATTCCAAAATTATAGGCTGAAACTACAGTTAATTTCTGATGATTCTGATTATAAATTTCTAAAACAGCATCTACAGGCTTTTCAAATTCGTCTAAAACTTTAAAAGCAATATTCTGTTCGATTCCGTTGATAAAAGTTCCGCCTTCAGGCATAAATTTTAAATCTAAATTATTCAGAACAATTGGAATATTTCTAGAAATAGATTCAGTGAAACCATCGTAATTGACTTTTATGTTCAATAAAGCATCCGAAGATTTCAATACTTCAGGAAGTTTAAATTTTAGCAAATATTTCCCTTCTTTATCGGTAATCAATGAACCTTCTGTAATTTTTTCACCTTCATGACTCACTGTAAAGAAAGCTTCATAAAAAGGAATCGGAAGATTGCTTAAATTTCTCATTGAGAAATCAGCCAAAACCTCATCTCCTGCTCCATAGCCTTTTTTTGGAAAATCAAGTTTCATTAAAATTCTTGGAGAAACAATCTTTTGGAGCGTAATTTCTTTTTCAAAGACATTTTTTCCGGTTTCATTCTGCATCCAGGCTGTGAAAGCTCTGATTTTGTAGACCCCGCCTTTCATATTTTCCGAGAAACTAAAAGCTCCTTCTGTATGACCGTTTTTTATTGCATATTTGTTTTTTTTCACAACAGCTCCGCTCGGATCAACCAATTCTACATTCACCGTTCTGCTTTGATTGGCGGGAAGATTATTTTCAGCCTGAACAATAAATATTTTGAAAAACATTTCCTCTCCGGGTTTATAAAAAACATGGTTAGTTTGTACATAAGTTTTCTCTTTTTTAAAATCACTGAATTTAGTCTGTCCATTGAAAAACAGACATGAAAACAAGACTAAAACAAAAGCTATATTGAATAAAAATCTGAATTTCATCGTTTAAAATTTAAAAGAAACTGTGCAACCATACGTTTTAAAAGATGGCAAATTAAAAAAATCTAAACCTCGGCTGTTGTCAAAATCATAAAAATTCTGATTAGAATCTACCCCGCTGTTTGCCTGCCAAAGGAAAATATTGTTCACATAAAAGCTTATTCCTAAAGCTCTTCTGAGTTTTCCGATATCGAAATAAGCCGAAAGTGTAATATCATTAATTCTGATGTAATCTGCTTTTTCAACATAATTTTCAGCAACGCCAAGAAAACCATATCTCGTCCAACGATTTTCAGTTACCGGTTGATTCGGATTGTAAAAATCAACCGGAGTTTGGTTGACATTTCCATTATAATTAACGCCTTCAAAAACATATTTTTTTATATTTCTTTCATCTGCTGAAGTTTGGGAACGACCGTAATAATCAAGAACAGCCTGAGTCCCGTTCCATATTTGTCCGCCTTTTTTCCATTCCCAATTGATGTCTAAAGCAAACATTTTATAAGTGATATTGTGAGAAAATTTCATCACAAAATCCGGAGTTGGGTCTGCAATCAATTTCATTCCAGAAGCTTTTACAGGATAACCGTAATCATCTATAACTATTTTTCCTTCTGTATTTCTTTCATAATAACTTCCCATTATTGCTCCCAAAACCTGACCTTCAGACAATGTTTTATAAATATCATTAAAACCCGAAATCATCAGATTATTGTAACCGGAATTTACACGGTCAACAATATCTCTGTATTTAAAAAATGAAGCTCTGCTACTTAAAGAAAAATTTTGGTTAGTGATTATTCTATCGTAATTAAAATTGACTTCATATCCTTTATATGTATGATCTGCAAGATTTTTTAAAACTAAATTCTGCCCTTCAAAAACCGGAAAAATATCATCAGAAATTCTTCGGTTAAAATATTCTGCACTAAGATCTATTTTCCCATTAAGCATAAATTTAAAACCTGTTTTCCATTCTTTGATATTAATATTTGAGAGATTTTTAAATGTTTCTACTTCATTTAATGGAAAATATTGATAAAAATTCTGAGCAGAAAATTGTGTTGTCGCATAAGAGGAATATGATTTTACTATTTCCGGTTCTGCGGCTAACTGCGTGTATGCTCCAAGAAGTTGAAGTTTACTTCCATACTTATTAAATAAATTTTTAAAAGTGAAATATCCATTCGCTTTCGGAAGCCAATAAGCATTTTTTGATGAGGTATTTGAAGTGTAAAAAGAATTTCCAACGTTTACTCCAAATTCTATATCATCATAATCATCGAAATCTAAATTATAATTAAAAATATAATCCTGCGAAGTTCGCTGATAAATATAATTTCGATCTAAACTGTGATTAACAATTACTTTTCTGTCATTGAGAATATGATTTAAACTAAACTTGTTTTTCAAATCACGATCTCTTGTCTCATAAGTCATCAAAATATTTGAATTGTAAAATTCGTTTTTTTGATCTCTTCTATTGTACAATCCGTTGATAAAACCATTGGTTGACGGCTTGTAAACATCTTGATGCATAATATCCTGATTGTCATAAGCCTGGCTGATATTCAGTTTAAAATCATCCCAACTTTTATTTACATCAAAATTAAACTGACGGATATTTTCGTAATAATTGTATTTATTGGCTTGATTGAAAAGAAAATCTGGATTGTCTGCATTCAAACTGTAACTTCTCTGCAAACCATTGCTGAGATAAGCATTCTGCTGATTGGAAAAAGAAACCGGAGTTAGTAAAGAGTATTGATACGCTCTGTTAAAAAGCCCTATTCTATTGGTATTGCTTGCTTTATTTTCTTCATAATTAAATCCTGCATTGACATCAAAATTTAGAATTTTTGTACTGAATTTAGTCTTAAAAGAATCGACAATATCATATTGATCCACAAAATACATCTGATCTTTTTGCTGACCAATAGTAAAAGAAAGTCGAATATTATCATTGTAACCTCCATTCTTGATCATTGTATTCAGATTTAACTGATTGCTGTAACCAACCGTTGTTTTAAAAATATTATTATTGTAAGCTTTTGCCTGAGAAACGGCATTAGATAAATCAACCAATTGTCCGTTCACATCATATTCATAAGGTTGTCCGTTGAAACCTAAAGTTGAAATATCCGGTCCGAAACTGAACATTTCACCTGTATCCGGTCCTTTCCAAACGAGTGAACCATTTTCTGATCTTCCCTGAACATAACGACTTTGTGTCTGTGGAATTCTGTTTCTGTTTTTTATGTCTAAAGAAGTACTGAAACTTCCGTTAAAAACAAGATATTTTCCGGGCTGACTTTTAATTTTATATAAAGAATCTGACTTCAGTTTAAGTTTTCTCACCGCAGAAAACTGACGGTCTGAATTTTTACTTAAAGAATCATAGGAATGTTCTATGCTAAACTGATCATTTAGAGGTTTTTCCAGCAGTTTTTCGTAGTCTTTGGAATTGATATCTTTTACAGTTTCTCTTGAAATTTGTCTTTCTAAAAGATATTTTAACTCATAAACTCCACGAACAACTTCAATATTTTTTCCGTTATTCCAAACTAAGGTATCGTATTCTTTGGCAGCGATAATTGCATAACCTTTTTCATCAGTCAATTCATAGACTCCGCTGTTTTTGTTGAAAATTTTGAGAAAATTTTGAGGCTTTTTCTTTTCATTAAAAAACGTTCCCGAATAATAACGCTGAGAATCCTGCGCAAAGGCAAACTGCACCGCAAATATAGGCAATAACAGATAAACTTTTTTCATCTTCAATAATATTTCTAAAAATAGAGAAAAAAAAGAAATCTCCGAAGAAATTTCTTTTTTTGAAATGTTATTTTTTTGTCGACCTGTATGTTTCCACTAATCTCACAAACTCAGCCCTGTAACCTTCATCATCTTTACCTCTTCCCTTTTTCGCAAGATTTTCTATTTCTTTTAAATCTTTATTTTTGATTAAAGCAGAATTTCTTAAAACCAATCCGAACCAAGCTACAGAAGAAGCAAACTTAAAGTCATCGCTTGAAGATGAAAAAGATTGATTGGTGTTTTTAACCACCTGAACTATTTCAGAACTTGTATCACCATCCGGTTTTTTATATCTGAATTTCACGGTTGCCAACTCGTCATTAAAATTTTCATCATTTGTGTTTTTAGTATATTTTAAATCACTTTCTTTTGGTAAAAATTCAGAATTCACATCATTCGGAATGACTTCGTATAAAGCTGTTACGGTGTGTCCGCTTCCTAATTCTCCTGCATCGATTTTATCGTTGGTGAAATCTTCATTCTTTAATTTTCGGTTTTCATAACCAATCAAACGGTAAGATTTCACGTATTTCGGATTAAACTCAATCTGGATTTTTACATCTTTTGCAATCGCGTACATACTACCGGCAAACTCTTTCCCAAGAAATTTATTAGCTTCCTGAAGATTATCGATATAGGCATAATTTCCGTTGCCTTTATTCGCTAAAGTTTCCATTCGATTGTCTTTGAAATTTCCCATTCCGAAACCTAGACAAGTAAGAAAAACTCCTGATTTTCTTTTTTCTTCTACCAAAGTCTGAAGGTCGCCTGTAGAAGAAGCTCCTACATTGAAATCTCCGTCTGTTGCAATGATGACACGGTTGTTTCCATTTTTGATGAAATTTTCCTGAGCCAATTTATACGCCAGTTCAATTCCCTGTCCGCCTGCTGTACTTCCGCCTGCCTGAAGTTTATCTAAAGCTTCTATAATTTTGTTTTTTTCTTTTGCTGAAGTTGGAGGCAAAACCATTCCGGCGCTTCCGGCATAAACAACAATTCCTACTTTATCAGTTGGTCTTAACTGATCCAAAAGAACTTTAAAAGACGATTTCAACAGCGGTAGTTTATTTGGTTCATCCATCGAACCTGAAACATCAATCAGAAAAACAAAGTTAGAATTCGGAAGTTTATCTGTGGGAATTTCTTTTCCCTGTAAACCGATTTTCAATAATTTAAGCTTAGAATTCCAAGGAGAATCATTGTATTCTGTGTTAATTGAAAACGGTTGGTCATTTTTCGGTTGAGGATAATCATATTTAAAATAATTAATCATTTCCTCAATTCTCACCGTATTTTTATTCACATATTCTCCATTGTTAATCATTCTTCGAATGTTGGAATACGCCGCTTTATCCACATCAATTGAAAACGTAGAAACAGATTGATTTTTTGTTAGCTCAAAAGGATTTTCTACAAAAGCATCGTATTCTTCATTATCCTGCTTCTGAATCTGTTTTGATATAGTAATGCTATCCTGAACTTTTTGTAGTTTTTCAAAAGCTTTTCTTTCTTTTCGGGAAAGTTTTTTGGTGGTAACAATGACTACTCCATTGGCTGCAAGACTTCCATAAAGAGCGGTTAATGCTGCTTCTTTTAAAACTTCTACACTTTCAATAGAATTAGGGTTAATTTCACGAAATTCATCAGCACTTTGCGGAACTCCATTAATCACGTATAATGGTTGGTCGCTTCCGTTTAATGTACTCATACCTCTGATTACAATTTGTTTAGAAGAACCAGGAGTTCCTTGACCTGATGTTATTTGAAGACCAGAAACTGTTCCAACTAAAGCCTGTGAAATATTATTACTCTTTTTAAATTCATTTTTGATATTTGATGTAGATGAGTAATTATTATAACCACTATTTCCAAAATCATTCATTGCAATCGATTGAGATGTGTTTATATTTCCTTTCGCTTTTTTTGAACGCTTGCCTTCCAAACTTTGCGAACTTACCACAGAAACTGCACTTGACGTATAGGATTGCTTTTTCACAGGTCGTAGTCCTACTAAAACTACCTCCTCAATGCTTTGAGCTTTATCATCTTTATCTAAAACACCATCTCCATCTGTTCCTTCGTAAATTATATTTTCTTTTACAATATCTGAACTCTGTGATGGTACTTCATTATGATAAATCGGAGAAATTACAGGCTCAGGAATGATAGATTCATACGCTATCACTTCAGGCTTTTGAATTGTTTTTGGAGAAAGAATTTCCTTCTCAATATTAGATTTTACCGTACTGTCAATTGCTTGGATATCTGAATTAACTTTAGGTAAAACCGTATTTTGTGCAATTGCAGGTTTATTAACTTCAGAAACATCATTTTTATTAATAAAATAAAATGCTCCTAAACCAACGATTAAACTTACGGCAATTCCGTAAGGAAACCAAATTGGGATTACTTTCTTTTTGTCGTCTTTTTTATCTAATTTTTCTTCAACTTTAGCCCAAACTTTATCAAAACCCGGAAAAGTAGCAGGTTCTTCCAAAGATTGAGAAGCCTCATTGAATTTTTTATCTATATTGTGATTGTTTTCCATTGTGTAAAAGTTTAAATGTTGTGATTGACCAAGAGTTCCTGCAATTTTTTTCTCGCAAAATTGAGTTGAGATTTTGAAGTTCCCTCGCTGATGGAAAGCATTGTTGCAATCTCCTTATGAGGATATCCTTCAATCGCAAATAGATTAAAAATCGCTCTGCAACCTTCAGGTAAAAAATTGAGCAGCTTTAGAATATCTTTTTCAAAAGAAATATTATCTGCTGGAGAACCTGTCGATTCTACAAACTCTTCTTCTAAAGACACATCGAGCGCTTTCATACTTCTCAGCTTCTGCAAACACTCATTTACTGCAATTTTTCTTGCCCAGGCTTCGAAAATTTCATGGTTTTGAAGTTGATTAAGCTTCGTAAATATTTTATAGAAAGTATCGGCCAATACTTCTTCGATATCTTCATCATTTTTCAGATAGCGCTTGCAGACTGAATACAGTTTGCCCGCCATTTTCTCGTAAACTTTCCGCTGTGCGTTGCGGTCGTTCCGTTGGCATTCTATCAGTAATTTTTTTTCCATAGTCAGGCTTTATACTCTTATAGATGCAGGAAATTTCTCGCAGGTTGGAAACATGGTAAACTTTTTTTAAAAATAATGAAATCTTACAGATTTTAACTTAATGAAAGCAAATAAGAAGTAGTAATTTAAATGCTTGTTTTAACACAAAGTCCACAAAGTTTTCTTAATTATTATCTGTTTTAAGTTTCACAAAGCCGTTTCACTTATAAAGCTCACTAAGTTTATATGATCAAAGATTTACCAACATTTCCAAATATCACCACGCTGAAACTCTGCAACTCAAAAAACTCTCACACTCAATTTTAACCCTTTTTTAACATTAATTCATGTAACACTCGCTTAACATTGCCGACTATTCAGGTATAATTCTTTACGGTTGCAATATTTCTTAAATAGTTTTAAAGTTCTAAAAACATTGAAACACAACTGTAAAATACACATTCCTTTTCTTATGAAAAATAAAAGATTTGCATCGTTGCTTGTTGTTTTATGTGCAGGAAGTATGATGTTTGCTCAGGATGACCTGATCAATAAGTTGAAAAACAATCAGTCTCAAAATGCTAATTTCCAGTTTACCACTTTAAAAGATGTTGGTGCAACTTCTGTAAAAAACCAAGGTTCGTCAGGAACTTGCTGGAGTTATTCCGGAAATTCTTTTCTGGAATCTGAAATGCAGAGAATGGGTAAAAAACCTGTTGATCTGGCAGAAATTTTCACCGCAAGAAATTCTTATCATGATAAGGCAAAATTATATGTTTTAAACGGCGGAGCAATCAGTTGGGGCGACGGCGGAGAGTTGCATGATGTGGTGAATATGTATAAAAAATATGGTGCTGTTCCGCAGGATGTTTATACAGGATTAAAATCCGGACAGACTTTAAATAATTTCAATGAAATGCAAGGAAAACTGAAACCTGTTTTAGAAGGATTGGTTGCGGCATCTTCAAAAGGAAAACTTCCTGATAATTGGATGGATTCTGTGGATGCAATTCTTGATGAATATCTTGGAAAAGTTCCTGAGAATTTCACTTATGAAGGTAAAAATTATACTCCAAAAACCTTTGCTAAAGAAGTTGTAGGCATTAATCCTGAAGATTATGTAGAATTGTCTTCTTACAAAGATTATCCATACTATCAGAAATTTGTCGTTCCAATTCCTGATAACTGGAGCCACGATTCTGACTGGAATATTCCGATGAATGAAATGACTACCATTATCGATAATGCTGTCGCGAAAGGATATTCTGTAGGTTGGGCAACTGACGTTTCTGAACCATATTTCTCTTACAAAAACGGTGTTGCGTATGTTCCTGATGTAGATTTGGATCAAATTACTCCTGAAGTAAAAAAAGAATTGTTTACTCAGCCTAAAAAAGACAAAACCATCACTGAAGATCTTCGTCAGAAAGCCTTAAATAATCTTTCAACAACAGATGATCACGGAATGCACATCGTAGGTTTGGCAAAAGATCAAACCGGAAAAGAATATTATATGGTGAAAAATTCTTGGGGTGTAACCAACGATTTTGACGGATATCTGTATGTGACAAAACCTTATGTTGAATATAAATCAACAGCGATTTTGGTTCATAAAAATGCAATTCCAAACAACATCAGAAAACAATTGAAACCAAGCAAGAATATTGGTTTGTAGGAAATCATTATTGTCATTCACTTGACAATTTTAGATATTTTTAAACTTGTTAATAGGCCGCTTTGAGATTTTTTCTTGAAGCGGTTTTTTATCATATACAGTAAAATTACTTTGTAAATCTTCTTTTCAACCTTCTAAAAATTTCTGGTAAATCAAATTTAAAACTGCCATATTCAAATTCTTGAATTGTAACTAAACCATCTAAGGTTTTTTCTTCATTTTTCAAGTTTTGTTCAATGTAAATTTGCTTTTGAAAATTACTGAATTTAAGACTTTCAATAGTTGCATTTTTAGATTCAACTATTGAATGAGCTAAAAATAATTGTGACTTTAAATGATAAATATTTGACATCAATTGCTGAACACTTACATCATTATAATCTTTTACAGTAATTTCCAAATTTTGAATATCCGGAAGTGAAAGATAAAAACTTAATAAATCACGTATATTCGATAGTGCTTCTTTTGAATTTTTAGGTTTTATAGAAAAGAAAGTATCCTCATTCTTTGATTCTAATATAGAAGTTATCTCTATCCCATAATCTTCTAAAAACTTTGAAAAATAAATTAAATATTGTTCGCATGCTTGTCTAGTTTCTTGAGGAAAAGAAAATTTATTAATTATTGAATCTACATCAATTAAATTAGGGTTCTCAAAGATATTTTTAACTTCAATATTAATAATAGAAAGAAACCTTTCATATTCTTCATAAATATTTTTATCTAAACTAAAATTAGAAGAAATATAAAAACCTTCATTTAAAAAATTATCATCTTTAAAATCAACTAAAAATCCATATGGAATTAATACTGAACTTAATTTTTTAATAAAGTTTACAATATCATAGGGTTTATTCCATTTTACAAAATCTGGCATGACAGAAAGCAAAATTTCATTTTTCTCTTGCAACCATAACGACGTTTGATAATTATTTGCCCAATTTAAATTCTGAAATTTTTCAAAATTAATTGGTATTGTAAATGCACCAATATTTTCTTTGAAAAAATCTGAAATTTTATATTGGTTTGAAATTTCAAAAATTGTATCAGTAAATGAAATACTAAATTCACTGCCTAAGCCTCCCCAATTATCATCAGCTTCTCCTATTTCAACGTTATCTAAAAAAACAACATAGCCGTACTTTCTATTTTCAGCTTTTTCAAATTTTAAATTCATTATTTTTTTGATTTGCTTTACCAAGATAAACAAAAAACCGCTCCCAAAAAGAAAGCGGTTTTAATTTTATAAAAATTTCAATTAAAATATCGCAGGATATTTCTGAGGATTTGTTTCATTAAATAAGGCATAAATTCTTTCAACCATATCGTCAGAAGATGGCTTAGAGAAATAATCTCCGTCACTTGCATACGCAGGTCTGTGATCGTTTGCAGCAATTGTCAACGGATCAGAATCTAAATATCTAAATGCTTTTTGTTTTTCTAAAATCTGCTGAAGGATAAACGCTGAAGTTCCGCCTTCCACATCTTCGTCGATTACAACCAATCTGTTGGTTCTCTTCACAGACTCAGCAATTTCATGCGTTAGATCGAAAGGAATTAATGACTGAACATCAATAACTTCTGCAGAGATTCCTAGTTTTTCTAATTCTTCTGCTGCTTCCATGACAATTCTCCAAGTCGAACCGTACGTTACCAAAGTAACATCTTTTCCTTCTTTTGTAACCTCAATTTTTCCTACAGGAACAGTGAATTCACCTAAATTATCCGGTTGTTTTTCTTTTAATCGGTAACCGTTCAGACATTCAACAATTACAGCAGGATCGTCGCTTTGAAGCATGGTGTTGTAGAATCCGGCAGCTTTGGTTAAGTTTCTTGGCACTAAAACCAAAATTCCTTTAGAAAGATTCAGAATTCCAGCCATTGGTGAACCTGAATGCCAAACTCCTTCTAATCTGTGGCCTCTGGTTCTGATGATTACAGGAGCTTTCTGACCGCCTTTTGTTCTGTACTGAACTGTCGCCAAATCATCACTCATTCCCTGTAAACAGTACAAGATATAATCTAAATATTGAATTTCTGCGATTGGTCTTAAACCTCTCATTGCCATCCCGATTCCCTGACCAAGAATGGTCGCTTCACGGATTCCGGTATCGGCAACACGAATGTCACCGTATTTTTCCTGCATTCCTTCAAGACCTTGGTTCACGTCACCGATATTTCCGGCATCTTCACCAAAGACCAAAGTTTGAGGATATTTTTCGAATATTTTATCGAAATTATTTCTTACCACTACTCTTCCGTCCACATCCTGAGAAGCTTCTGTGAATACCGGTTTTACTTCTTTTACATTTTCAGCTTTCCATTGAGACCGCGAATATAAGTGTGAAGAATAATTATCTTTTTCAACTTCAAAAACTTCGTTGTATTTGTTCATCAACTGAGTTCTTTCAGCAGAATTGGTTCCTCTTGTTGCCAATAAAGATTTTCTGATCAAATGGAAAACATCTTTCTTCGCTTTAGAAACTAATTTATTATATTGATTAATATACTCTTCAATTTCAGCATGTTTACCTTTTAAATTTTCAACTAAAGGTAAAACTGAAAAAGCCAACTCAGTAAGCGTTTTCTGATAGTTTTCCCAAGCCGTTTTTTGTCCGGCTTTTACTTTTTTCTTCGCTTCCTCATCAATAGCATCCAACTCTTCAACAGTTGCAATGATTTCCTCTTTTCCTTCAATTTCGATTGAATAGTTTAAAATCCATTCTCTGAATTTTAACAATCCGTCAAAATCTGCTTCCCAAGACAAACGGTCTTCGTTTTTATACCTTTCGTGAGATCCTGAAGTAGAGTGACCTTGAGGCTGAGTAACTTCAATTACGTGAACAACCACAGGAACAGATTCTGTTCTTGCAAAATGTTCAGCTTTTGCATAAGCATCCAATAAAGCCGGATAATCCCAAGCTTTCACCTGAATGATTTCACAACCTTGATTTTCGCCTTCTTTTCTTTGAAAACCGCTCAACATTTCAGCAATATCAGCTTTCGCTCTCTGCTTCATGGTAGGAACCGAAATTCCATAACCGTCATCCCAAATCGAAACAATCATTGGAACTTGTAACGCACAAGCAGCGTTTAAAGTTTCCCAAAAATGACCTTCAGCAGTCGATGCATCACCAATGGTTCCGAAAGCGATTTCGTTACCTTCATTTGAGAATTTCTCAGAACCGTCAAATTTTACGGATTTATATATTTTTGAAGCTTGCGCTAAACCTAATAATCTTGGCATCTGTCCGGCAGTCGGAGAAATATCTGAAGAAATATTTTTCTGAGCCATCAAATCTTTCCAGCTTCCGTCTTCGTTTAAACTTCTGGTAGCAAAGTGACCATTCATCTGTCTTCCGGCAGATGCAGGCTCTCTTTCCACACTTGTATCTGCATATAACTGAGCAAAGAAACTTTCAACCGATAAAGCATCTATAGCCAACGCAAAAGTCTGATCTCTGTAATATCCTGAACGGAAATCTCCGTTTCTGAAAACTTTCGCCATTGCCAACTGCGGCAGCTCTTTTCCGTCTCCAAAAATTCCGAACTTCGCTTTTCCGGTAAGAACTTCTCTTCTGCCCAGATAAGACATTTCACGAGAGATTCTTCCTAATTTATAGTCTTCAAGTATCTGATTTTTAAAATCTTGAAAAGAAATCTGCTGAGTTTCAATATAGGTTGTCTGCATAGCCAAATATTAAATATTTTTTAATTCTGAAGTATTTTGCTAATATACACTTTTTATATTAATTTTAATTTTCAAGAATGTTTTTTATAAATTTGATAATGGAAAAAAAATGTGTTTACTTTGAATAAAACTCTGTAATATGGAAAAAAAGTCTACTCATATTCTCAATGCATCGTCTAATCTTTTGGGGTTTTCTATGATCATCATCACCTCATTGAAAATCACTAAAACGAGCCATCATACATTTTTAGATGAGTTTGCAGGCATCGCATGTGTACTTTTTGCGTGCAGTAGTTTATTTTCATTTATGTCAATAAGAACCAAGAAGGAAAGTCTGGGAAACAGATACGAGAGTATTGCGGATTATTTATTTTTAATCGCCTTATTTTGTATTATTCTGTCTGTGATTATTATAACAACAGCAATAATGGATTAAAATTCCAGTTTTTTTGTTGTCTTTAAATTAACATTGGAAATTCGATGAAGAATTTGTAATTAAAATTTTCTTTCAATCACATAATCCAACATCATATGCAAAGATTTTCTAACTTCAGAATCAGGAAATTCGTCAAGAATATCTTTTGCTTTCTGCTGACAATCTTTCATCACTTGAATTGCGTAATCCAAACCGCCGGAACTTTTCACAAAAGCGATCAGTTCTTTCACACGCTTCTGATCGTTGTTATAACGCTTGATCGTATTGAAATAATATTTTCTATCAGTTTCGTTGGCAATTTTTAAAGTATGAATCAAAGGCAAAGTCATTTTTTGCTCTTTAATATCAATTCCAACCGGTTTTCCGATAACGTTTGAACTTAAATAATCGAATAAATCATCCTTGATTTGAAAAGCCATTCCGGTATACGTCCCGAACTGCATCATTTTCTTGGCTAAATTTTCATCAGCATCGTTGGATAAAGCACCGATTTCACAACACGCTGCAATCAAAGTAGCAGTTTTCTGACGGATGATTTCATAATAAACATCTTCAGTAATATCCAATTTTCTGGCTTTTTCCAATTGAAGAAGTTCGCCTTCAGACATTTCTCTGATGGTTCTGGAAATAACAGAAAGCAAATCGTAATCTTTATGGTCTGTAGAAAGTAAAACCGCCTTTGAAAGTAAGAAATCACCAACTAAAACGGCAATTTTATTCTTCCATAAAGCATTAATAGAAAAGAAATTACGTCTTTTAAAACTCTCATCCACAACATCATCATGCACCAAAGTTGCGGTGTGAATCAGCTCAATCATTGAAGCACCACGATAGGTTTTTTCGTTGACGTTGCCAATTAGTTTTGCGCATAGAAAAACAAACATCGGACGCATCTGCTTCCCTTTTGTCGTAACAATAAAACGGGTAACTTTATCGAGTAAAGCGACTTTGCTTTGCATAGATTCATAAAACTTTTGTTCGAAAAGTTTCATTTCCTCATTGATCGGTCGTTTGATTTCTTCTACAATATTGGCCACTATCTGAGAATGCTGGGTGAGTATTTATTAATTCTCACAAAGATAATTTTTTTCAGCCAATTTTAACAGAAATTAAAAGCCTTTAAATTATTCGAGAAAAATATAAACATTAAGAAAATGAAAAGATTAAGAATTATTGTTTTTCTCCATTTAGTATAGAATCTTTCAAACGCTAAGGTTTGCAAATAATTTTAAATTATTTTGAAAATATTTTTCGTTCGCAATGGCGTTTCACTCAGCTAAGACATTGTTTTCATTTGCTGAACAGAGTGCCTTTGCGAACGAAAAAAATAAAAAGCATTTATCAATATTACCTTGCGAACATAGCGTTAAAATTAAGTTTGGCGAAGAACCAAAAATTAAAAACATTCTAAAGTTTAAGTTTATCTTTAGGAATAAAATAAAAAAACGGCTTAGTTTTCTTGATCGGCGAATAGAATTTTTCCCCTGAAATATAAATTCCTTTTTCATCAACGGCAATTCCTTCAATTTGCCCGATGGTCAATGCACTGCCTAAGTAAAGATGTTTTGGATTTTCTTTAAAAAATATTCCCGGTTCAGTTTCATTAAATACATTTAAAAACACTTCAGTTTTCTTGGTATAACCTACAACGTAAAGCTTTTTGTCGTAATAATAAGTATCAGTCACTACAAAACCTGTTTTGTAAGATTCTACTTTCTGGGCAGCTTGATTTTCAAAATTTTCAGAATCAATTGTGTAATGCGTTGTCGATTTTGAAGCCCATTCTTTAGTGAAAATATGGATTTTTCCATTTAAATAAATCATCGATTCCAAATCGTAATCTGTTGAAATATTATTTGATGTGAAATCGTTTTGCTCGGGATAATAAAACGAAATGGTTTTCATTACATCATTCTGCAATTCATTATTTTGAAAAGGAATTTTATATACTTTTAAATCTTTTCGGGTTCCTGCATTGTTTCCGAAGTCTCCAATAAAGAAATTTTGACCGTCATTTGTTAATGCTTCCCAGTCTTTATTTTCTGTATTCGTTTTTAAAACTTTGAGAATTTTTCCTGAGTTTTTATCAATCTCATACAATTCAGCAGGATTTCCGCTGTCGTTGAAAGTGTAGAGTTTTCCAGCAAAGAAATTCAGTCCGGAAGTCTCTTGAATGGAATCGTTTAAAACTGAAACTCTGAATTTTTTAAGCTTAAAAATTCTTGCTTGTTGAGAAAAAGCAGTTTGAAAAGTAAAAATTATCAGGAATAGAAAAACCTTCTTCATACAGCAAAATTACGGATTTTGGTGTAAATGCATTGTTAATTTCTTATTGAACCACTTCGTGGTTCTCCTGTCTTCGTTTATTATTTTCCATGGGTTTCACCCACGGCTATTGATATTGAACCACTTCGTGGTTCTGGTATATGCGATCTGATGTCCGTAGGTTTCACCTACGACTATGCAAATTGAACCACTTCGTGGTTTTGAAATTGTGGAATTGGAAATCTTTGTTTTTGGTGAGGCGTTAAGCGCATCGTAAAATTAGTTCATAGGGTTTTAGCCTATGCTTTGTTAAATCGCCACTTTGTGACTCGTAATTTGTTTAGAAAGAGAAAATTGAAAAGAAATTATTCAGCGTTTTTATTCGCCAACTGTCCGCAAGCGGCATCAATGTCACCGCCACGACTTTTTCTGACCATTACTGTAATTCCAGCTTTTTCAAGTTCACGAACGTACTTTTCTTCGGCAGCAATACTTCTATGGTCAAATTTCCCTTCACCAATCGGATTGTACTGAATTAAATTAACTTTAGAAGGTACCTGTCGGCAATATTTAATTAAAGCTTTGATGTCTTCATCTTTGTCATTAATACCTTTCCAGACACAATACTCAAACGTAATCACAGAGCCTGTTTTTTTGTACCAATGTTGAAGCGCCTCCATAATATCCGTTAAAGGAAATTTATCTGAAAACGGCATAATCTCATTACGGGTTTGTTCAACCGCAGAATGTAATGATAAGGCGAGCTTTACTTTTAACTCGTCATCAGCCAGCATTTTAATCATTTTTGGAATTCCTGATGTAGAAACAGTAATTCTTCTTGGTGACATTCCTAAACCTTCAGGTTGAGTGATTTTTCTGATGGCTTCAACTACATTTTTGTAGTTCATCATCGGCTCACCCATTCCCATAAAAACAATGTTGGTCAGCGGACGGTTATAATATTCTTTACTTTGTCTGTCAATTAAAGCAACCTGATCTACGATCTCTGCCACTTCAAGATTCCTCATTCTTTTGAGTTTTGCTGTAGCACAAAATTCACAGTTTAACGAACAACCTACCTGTGACGAAACACACGCTGTAGTTCTAGTTTCTGTAGGAATAAGAACAGATTCTACCATAAGACCGTCATGAAGCTTCACCCCATTTTTTATCGTTCCGTCTGTAGATTTTTGAAATTGATCTACTGCTGCCGGATTCATGATAAAATCACGGATAAGATGCTCTCTCAGGTCTTTTGAAAGATTCGTCATCTCTTCGAATGAATGAAGATTTTTACTCCAGATCCAGTCATAGACCTGCTTAGCACGAAAAGGTTTTTCACCAATAGTACCAAAGTAATCTTTGAGCTGGTCGAGTGATAGAGTTCTGATATCTTTCATGATTAAAGAGCCAAGGTAAAAGGTAAATGTAAAAAGTTTAAAGAGCCAAATAAAAACGAAAGGAATAAAGGTTTTATGTAATTATATTTTAGTGTTGTTTACAATCGTTGCGAGAATATTTTTTAATTCGTTACTTTCTTTCAACAAATTTTTAAACTCTTCAGAATCATAAGCGTCCAATTTTTCTAAGATTCGTAACCAAAAATTGGCTTCTCTGGCTTCACGTAATGCAATTTTAACTTTATTTCTAAAATCTGCTTTTGAAGATCCTGCTTGGGACTCTTCATAATTTGCACCAATTGAAGTTGCTGATTTTCCTAATTGAAATCTTATTAATTTACTTTCAGAATCATTTGGAAGTTTTCTTAAAAATTTAAGACAATTAACACCAAAGTCAAACGTTCTTAATAGCAAATCATTCTGTTTCATTACACTTCCTTACTTTTTCCTTTTTACTTGGCTCTTTTTACTTTATATTATATAATAAGCATTGCGTCACCGTAAGAATAGAATTTATACTTTTCTCTTACCGCTTCTTCGTATGCCTGCATTAAAAAATCTTTTCCTGCAAACGCTGCAATCATCATCATCAATGTAGATTTTGGCGTGTGGAAATTAGTAATCATCGTATTGGCAACTCCAAAATCGTGAGGCGGGTAAATAAATTTATTTGTCCAGCCATTGAACGCTGAGATTTTTCTGTTTGAAGAAACTGAAGTTTCAATCGCTCTCATCGTAGTTGTTCCTACTGCACATACTCTTCTGTTTTCCTGTACGGCCTTGTTGATGATTTCAGCATTTTTCTCATCGATGATGATTTCTTCAGATTCCATTTTATGCTTAGAAAGATCTTCTACTTCAATCGGGTTGAAAGTTCCTAATCCTACGTGAAGGGTTACTTCAGCAAAATCGATTCCTTTGATTTCCAATCTTTTCATCAAATGTCTTGAGAAATGCAGACCTGCAGTTGGCGCCGCTACAGCTCCTTCTACTTTAGCATAAATCGTCTGGTATCTTTCAGCATCTTCCGGTTCAACATCTCTTTTGATATATTTCGGAAGAGGAGTTTCTCCTAGCTCGTTCAATTTTTTACGAAATTCTTCGTAAGAACCGTCGAATAAAAATCTCAATGTTCTACCTCTAGAGGTTGTATTATCAATTACCTCAGCAACTAAAGATTCATCTTCGGTGAAAAATAATTTGTTACCAATTCTGATTTTTCTTGCAGGATCTACCAAAACATCCCAAACACGGGTTTCTTTATCAAGCTCTCTCAACAAGAAAACTTCGATTTTAGCTCCTGTTTTTTCTTTATTTCCGTAAAGACGTGCCGGGAAAACTTTAGTGTTGTTGAAGATGAATAAATCTTTTTCATCAAAATAATCTACAACGTCTTTAAATGTTTTGTGCTCTATAGTTTGATTTTTTCTATCAAGAACCATCAACCTAGACTCGTCTCTATGTTCAGACGGATGCTCTGCCAATAATTCTTCAGGGAGATCAAAATTAAAATCGGATGTCTTCATTTTTTAAATTACGGTTTAAAAATTATACAAAAATTACGGATGTAATTTTTCGGACTGCAAATATACAACATTCGATACCCCTTTGTCAAGTCTTTATTTCACTATCGGTGCTGGCAGGGATTTTAAAGTACTACATTTTTTTATTTTGTTTAATTATTACAAGAAAAAACAGTATTTTAGACGGAATTAAAATTACACTTATGAGCAAATATTCTTTAGAAGAATTCGTAAAAGAAACCAAAGAAAATCCTCTTGAAAGAGATTATTTCGAATTGGAAAAACCTGCACTTTTAGAAATTAACCTAAACAATCAAGCGGTCTGGACAAAAACTGGGAGTATGGTTGGCTACGTTGGAAATGTCAACTTTGAAAGACAAGGAATGCTTTCCGGCGGATTGGGAAATATGTTGAAAAAAGCAATCAGCGGAGAAGGTGCAAAACTGATGAAAGCAGAGGGAACTGGAAAATTATATGTTGCCGATTCAGGAAAAAAGGTTAGAATCTTATATTTGAACAACGAAACTCTTTTCGTGAACGGAAATGATGTTCTAGCGCACGAACAAAGCGTTAAAAGCGACATCACGATGTTAAAAAGCATTGCCGGAATGATGTCTGGAGGACTTTTCCAAGTAAAACTTTCAGGAACTGGTCACATTGCCATTACTACTCATGGTGAGCCTTTAACATTGATGGTAACACCTGATGCTCCGGTTTTTACTGATCCAAATGCCACGGTTGCATGGTCTGGAAATTTAAGTCCGGAACTTAAAACCAATGTTTCTTTTAAAAGTTTGATTGGAAGAGGCAGTGGTGAAGAATTTCAGATGAAGTTTTCAGGAAATGGATGGGTTTTGATACAGCCATATGAGGAGATTTATGTGGTGGCGAAGTAAAATTACAATGATATATTATTGAAAAATGTCAACCAAGTTCGGTTGACATTTTTTTTAGTCTTCAAAATCTGACCAATGGTTAGGTTCTTTTAAAATTTCAGGTACTTCTACAGTCAAGTTAACTTTTTGAATAGATTCAAAAGAATTAATTCTATTATATTTAGAATTGTATTTATAATCAACACTTCTAACTATATATTTTTGATTCTGATTAAGCAAATTTTTCAAGTGTTTTTCAGCTTCTCGTGTAATTATATGATCTATTCTAAAATCAATATATTCAAACTCTCCAATATCTAAATTTATAACTGCGTCAATTTCTTTCTTTTTCCGTTTTGAATCCTTGAAAACAGCAAAACTATATTTCAAAGAATCAAGTTTTTTAATCTCAAAGACTTCTTTTCCTTTGTAAGGTGTTGTGGGAATATCACTTTCATTTAATCTCCTGGAATGTTTATAAACGAAATTGATTTGTTCTTTAAGTTTATTTACTTTGAAAATATGTTTTAGTTTTTTATCTTCTGAATATAATATGGCAATAGTTTTATTATTATAATTCTCTAAATAAATTTTAGTATCAGATGTTGAATTGTAAAACCAATCGTTAAACCACTCACTTTTTACCGACTTCAAATGAACTGATTTTTCCTTTACAAAATAATCAAAATGATATTCTTGAGATAATACAAGTGTTGATACAAAACATAGTAATATTAAAAAAAAGTTTCTCATTGCAAAAATGTTTAGCTAAAAAATGTATCTTTAAGATTATCGACTTGTTGAAGACTGAAGAGATTTTATATTTAACTTATCTGGTATTGTCAATTTCAAATCGACTTTTTTCATAGTATTAGTATTGGAAACTACATTGTTTTTTCTATAAGTAACATCATACTTGACTGTTCTGTAACAGCATCCATCTTTATTTACTTCCTTTTCTAACATTGTTGATATAGAAACCCTTTCTAGCGAATCAATAAAAATTTCTAAAAAATTAAACTCAGATTTTTCTAAAATAACATCTACACTGATTCTACTTTTTTTTGATTTGTTTTTACTAAACAAATTGACTTTATAGTTTAAATCGTCAACTTTATATATTTCTATATCATCATGATTAGCAGATTTACTATCCACATCATTTTTGTTTATTGTTGAATCATTAGGATATGAGTCACTGTAAACTGCAGTATATTTGCCATCTTTTTCATATATATAAAAATAGTGTAAGAGTTTTTCATCCATATCATTTAGCGATCCAATAAATTTCTGGTTATGTTTACTTACAGAAAGAAACTGTTTTGTTTTAGAATTAAAAAATTTAAAACTTCTATATTTCTCTCTTGAAACACTTATCTTCTCTATCAAATAATCAAAAGATATTTCCTGTGAGAAGCTAAATATTGATATTAAAAAGAATAATACGGAAAGATTTTTTTTCATTTTTGAGAACATTTGCGAAATGCAAATATATCTTTTTTAAATAAAATACTAAATTTATATATATTCTAAAATCTTTTTCCAATCTTCAAATTTTCGTTCAAAAGAAATAGTGTGAAGTGGACTTGTCGAAGGCAACAAATAGATAGGAATTCTAAAATTTTCGCCTAATAATTTCTGCAAATTTTTGTGAGACTTTCCACCGTTGCAAAAGATTGCTTGGATGTTTGGGTATTGCTCTAAAAGTTCAGAGATTTGGTTAGCTTCTTCATTTTTAATCTCAGAATCTAAACTACCTTTCCGTTCGCAAGAATCAATAACATCCCAAAGTGCAACATGATTTTTCTTTAATATAGCAATTCTTTCAGCATAATCTTCCGTAAATTCTTCATTAAATAAGTCAAAAATAATCCTCCAGAATTTATTCTGCGGATGACCATAATATTGTTGCTTTTCTAAAGATTTCACACCTGGGATTGATCCTAAAATTATGATTTTAGAAGTATCATTGATAATTGGTGGAAATGATGAGATGCGGTTTTGCATGATTCAAATATATAAACTTTGGCTGAAGCCAATGGTTTGAAAACAAAAGCGGACTAAAGTCCGCTCTTATTGATTTTTTTATAATCTAATAATTCTTGAAAATGTTTTGACCACCCCGTCAAAAATTCTTTGAATTTTCGCCACCCCTCCAAAGGAGGGGAATTCTCGTGCAATTATAATTACAAAGTTTCTTTCAACCAATCAAAAAATTCTCTCTGCCAAACCAATCCGTTTTGTGGATGAAGAACCCAGTGGTTTTCGTTCGGGAAATAGACTAATTTTGATTTTAAACCTTTCAGTTTTGCTGCCTGAAAAGCTTCCTGACCTTGCTCATACCCTACTCTGAAATCAATTCCACCTTGAAAAATCATGATCGGTTTATTCCATTTGTCAACAAAATTGCTTGGGTTAAATTCTGTATAAGCTTTCGGAAGTGGTTTTTCCCACGGAGAACCTAAATCCCAATTCGCAAACCAAAGTTCTTCGGTTGTTAAATACCAAGATTTCATATCAAATAAACCATCGTGGGCGATGAATGTTTTGAATCTGTTGTTGTGAACTCCAGCTAGCATAAATACGCTGTAACCACCATAACTTGCACCAACTGCCGCTACTCTATCACCGTCTACATAAGGCAAAGTTTTAGCATAGTCCGTGGCAGACAGATAATCTCTTATCGGTTGTCCGCCCCAATCTCTTGAGATTTCTTCGTTCCATTTGGTTCCCCAACCCGGCATTCCTCTTCTGTTTGGTGCGACTACGATGTATCCGTTGGCTGCCATTAAAGCAAAATTCCATCTTGTGCTGAAAAATTGGGTTAAAGCAGATTGCGGACCGCCCTGACAATACACTAAAGTCGGATATTTTTTATTAGGATCGAAGTTGGGCGGATAATGAAACCAAACTCCCATTTCTTTTCCGTCTGTGGTTTTCACCATCTTCAATTCAGATTTTCCTTGTGCTAATTTTGCGTAAGTATCTTTATTGGCTTCAGTAACTTGTTGCAGTTCACCGTTTTTAAGATTTACAGAGAATATTTCTGATGCGTGATTGATATCTGTTTTTGAAACTAAAAGTGAACTTTTTTGATCTGCAAAAATTTCATTTATATCAAAATCACCTTTGGTAATCTGCTGAACTTTTGAAGATTTTGTGTCTAAAGAAAACAACTGTTTTGTCCCTCTGTAAGCTGCTGTAAAATAAATTGCTTTAGAATCTCCACTCCAGAAAACATCGCCGGAAACACTTTCGTCCCAAGCTTTCGTAAGGTTTGATAACTTCCCTGATTTCCAGTCCATCATTTTGATTTCGTTTTTATCAGCTTCGTAGCCATCTCTTTCCATACTTTGCCAAAGCAAAGATTTTCCGTCCGGACTGAATTTAGGATTTACATCGTAGCCTTTATTCGTTTCAGTTAAATTTTTAGTTGTTCCTGATGCTAAATCGTAGGCGAAAATATCGGTGTTTGTACTTGTAGAATATTCTTTTCCGCTTTTAGGTTTTGTAACATACAAAAGCTGCGTAGAATCTGGGCTGAAAACGAAATCTTCAGCTCCGCCGAAAGGTCTTTGTGGAGAATCCCATGTTTTTCCTTCCAATAAATCTTTTGCAGAATCTACGTTTGCAGAAACATCAACCACAAAAACATGATTATATTTTCCTTCATTGAAATAATCCCAATGTCTGTGATTCAAATCTGTATAAACCTGAGCTGTTGTTTTAGGAGTATCTGCGTATTTATCTTTCCCCATTAGTTTTTCAACCAAAACCTGCTTGCTGAAAGCTATTTTCTTTCCGTCCGGAGAAATTACAATGTTATCAACCTCACCGATTGTGTAAAATTCTGTCCAGGTTTTTCCGCTGTCTTTTGAAAGGAAAATTTTGTCGCCTTCCTGAGCGTACAATCCGTTTTTATCCCACTGAATTAATGCTTTTTTACCTAAATCAATTTTAGAAGATTGATTGTTTAAAACATTCAGGAAATAGTTTTCGTTTTTAGTTTTTTCAGTCTTTAAATCAACTTGTCCCACTTTATAAATAAGTGAAGACTGGTCAGGTGAAACCGCCTGAACTCCGACTTTCTTTAAAGTCCAGAGAATTTCGGGAGTCATTACTTGTTGTGCATTCATTATAAACGGAGCTGCCAGAGCGAGCAGACTGTATTTCAATTTCATATAATTATATTTTATCAAACTTAAAAAATCTGATTTAAGATTTGAAAAGTTCTTGTTAAATCTAAGGTTGCCAAAGTTAATATTTAAAATAAAATTGAGCGAGAAAATTATGAGTTTAGTTTAATACAAATTTTTTGCAGCCGTTTAATTCAGTTATGCAGTGGAGTTTTGAACACAGAGGCCACAAAATTTTATTTAAACAAATTGTGTTTTGTTTCACAAACCCGCTAACGCTTATATAAGATTAAAAAAATACGATTGTCGCAATCTGTAATAATTGAAAATGCCTTGCATTTCTTTGTTAAGTTAACGCCTTTGTATAACCTAAAAACGAGTATTATTTAAAAATTCCTTGTTTTACCTTGCGTTAAATTAAGAACTATGATAAACAACGGATATGCAAAAAAAATAATTGATTGGAAATATCACAAAAAAATCGTCAGTTGAAAAACTGACGACTATAATTAATTAAAAACAATTCCTAATTTAATCCTTATCTGCAAACATCGAGTTGGCAATTGAAGTAATGATGGACAGCAAAATACTGAAAATAAAAGCCCACCAAAAACCATCAACATTCATGGAATCTATAAAATAATCTGCCACCAAAATAATTATTGCATTAATAACCAAAGCAAATAAACCTAAAGTAATAATCGTCAACGGAAGCCCAAAAAGGCTTAAAATCGGTTTTAAAATAAGATTTAAAATTCCTAAAACGATGGCAAAAATAACGGCTCCGGTGAAACCGTCGAATTGCACGCCTGAAAGCACTTTTGTAAGCACGAAGGCTACGATTGCTGTAATGAAAAGTCGGATAATAATGTTCATATTTTTTATTTTTAAATTTAATTTTCAGTCTGCCAAAATTTTCATCAAAATTAATCACCCCAACCCTAAAGGGAGTAATTTTGATGAAATTTTTCAAGATATTTTTCCACCCTTTAGGGTTGGGGTAAAGAAAAATGTTTTGAAAAATTTGTTAAAGATTTATTTTTGACAGTCTTGACAAGATTTATTTCAAAAGTCTGCTTTAATTTTACTTGATCTTCATCATCGTGACCAAAGAAGTTGCGACATGGCTTTCTGAGGAATGGTCTTCATTCACCGTATAAATTTCTGTGCGAATTACGCTTATTTTAGCTCCGCCTTTCACGACATACGCTTTTGAAACTAACGCATCGCCAATCGCAGGACGCAGATAGTTTACTTTTAATTCAACCGTTACCACATAACAGTCTTGTTCGTAATGACTGACAGCGGCATAACCCGAAGAAACATCTACCAACGAAGCAATCATTGCTCCGTTGAACATTCCGGCAGTTCTGGTCATCATTTCCATTTTTGGAATTTTAATGGAGACGAAATCGGTTTCTACTTCAAGAAGTTGGGCATTGTAGAATTTCAACGTTTCTGAACGGTTAAAACTGTCGGTCATGAGTTTTCTTTTCTCGGGAGTCATGGAATTGATGGTTGATGGTTGATGGTTGATGGTTGATGGTTGATGGTTGATGGTTGATGGTTGATGGTTGATGGTTGATGGTTGATGGTTGATGGTTGATGGTTATGCAAATTTCTTTAAAATATTTTGAATTCCACTATACTCACTTTTATATCTCAACCTCAATGAATATTTAATTATCTTTAAATCGTTTAAATTTAAAAAAAGTTGAATAGCAAAATGCAAAAGAGTACTTTTCACAATGAAAATTTTGAAATTAACGGAATTCAAATTCCTGAATTTGAACTCAAAAGCGGGAGTTTAATTAGAATTTACATTCCTAATTTCAACAATGAAAATAAACCCTTAGGTTTCGATTTGACCATAGAATTAATCAAACGATTCCAAAATCAAAAAACTAATTTACCTTGGGCAAAAAACCACCAACAAAACTTTTTTTCATCATTTCTCAATCCATTGACAGTCCATAGGTATCTAATCAATACAATGAAAATTGATAAAGTGAATTCAGAAGTGATTATTGACGAACTAAAACTGAATCCAAATGAAAAGTATGAGCATTTAAGTTTTAATAATAAAAAGACTCTTGCTATAAAAGCACATTTTAAAAAAAATGATTCTATTCTTCTAGACTATTACGGTGTTTCTGCAAGTGAAATTGAGATTTTGGAAAAAATCGTGAACACAGAAATAAACAAAGGTAAATCTGCGATTGTTTTTGATAATTTACAATTTGCACATGAAAAGGAACCTTATAAAAATATTAAACCTATAAAAATTACCTTACCGACAAGCGACTAAATTTAATATTGATTGAATTCGAAATAAAATTTTTCGCTTACTGCTTTTCGATATTACTATAAATATAAAGTCAAGATCTTTTTAAAATAGGTTCAATTTCCAAAATCCTTTACCTTTGCAAAATGGAATTAGAATCTATTTATAAAAAACTGCAGATTCAGGATATGAATCAGATGCAGAAATCTACATACAAAACTACGGAAAACAATACCGATGTTGTTTTACTTTCGCCTACCGGTTCAGGGAAAACATTGGCATTTCTGTTTCCGGTTCTAAGAAATCTGCAAAAAGAATCTACAGGAATTCAGGCTTTAATTGTAGTTCCGGCAAGAGAATTAGCTTTGCAGATCGAGCAGGTTTTCAAATCGATGGGAACAGATTTTAAGGTGACGGTGTGCTACGGTGGCCACGATAAAAAGATTGAAATAAACAATCTTAAAGAAGCCCCTGCAGTTTTAATTGGAACTCCAGGAAGGATTGCCTATCACATGAGAAATAAAAATCTTGATGTAAAAACAATCAAAAATCTGGTACTTGATGAATTTGATAAGGCTTTAGAATTAGGTTTTCATGATGATATGGAATACATTATCGAAAATATGTACAACCTTTTTCAAAGAATCCTGACTTCAGCAACTTCTATGGATGAAATTCCGAAATTTACTGGTCTGAAAAATGAAAAAATAGTCGATTTCTTAAAATTAGGCGAAAATAAACCCGACATTCAGTTAAGAAAAGTAATGACGATTTCTGAGGAAAAACTCAATACTTTATTTCATCTGATTTGCAAAATAGGGAATAAAAGAACCTTGATTTTCTGTAATCACAGAGAAACCGTTGACCGTATCGCAGATTTGCTTTTAGATAAAGGAATTGCCAGAGAAACCTTCCACGGTGGTATGGAACAGGATGAAAGAGAGCGTGCTTTGCTGAAATTCAGAAATGATACGGCGAGAGTTTTAATCACAACCGATTTGGCTGCACGAGGTTTAGACGTTCCTGAAGTTGAATCAATTGTTCATTATCAGTTACCGACGACTGAAGATGCTTTTATCCACAGAAACGGCCGTACTGCGAGAATGAACGCCAAAGGTATTGCTTATTTGGTGATGACAGAAGATGAAAAATTCCCTTTTATCAAAAAAGATACGCCTGAAGAATCTGTAAAGGAATTTTCTAAAGTTCCTGCCAATCCGCCATTTCAGACGATTTACATCAGTGCCGGAAAAAAAGATAAAGTGAATAAAGTAGACATCGTTGGATACTTATTGAAAAAAGGAGAATTGCAGAAAGAAGATCTTGGTCTGATTGAAGTGAAAGACACCACTTCTTACGTTGCTGTCTCAAGAACAAAAGTGAGAGATTTGCTTAAAAAACTGAGCTCCGAAAAACTGAAAGGAAAGAAAGTAAAAATGGAGGTAGCTTATTAGTTTAAAGCAAAGGTTGAGGCTTACTGAAAGTTCTTTCACTTTAAACCTCAACCTTTGTTTCAATTTATTTCAATCCACTCGTTTTTGTTGGTAAAGTATAGACTGATTTTGAAGCCGTGATAAATAAAATATTATTTTTTTCACCTCCAAAAGTCACATTCCCCGTCCAGTCTTCAGGAATTTTAATGTGATGTACTTTTTCTCCTTTATTGTTGAAAACTGTCACGCCGTCGCCTGTTAAATATAAATTTCCTTCTTCATCAAGCGTCATTCCGTCTGAGCCCATTTCGCAAAATAATTTCTTTTCAGACAATTTTCCTTCACCTAAAATATCATAGACATACGTTTTTCCGGCATCGATATCTGAAACATAGATTTTCTTCAATTTAATACTTCCAATAATTCCATTGGGTTGTACAAAAGTTTCCAGCTTAGAAATTTTTCCGTTTTTATTTCTGTAATATAAATTTTTCTCAGGAATTTCTACTTTAAAATTTTCCCAGTAATCTCTTTTGTATAAAGGATCTGTGAAATAAATTCCGCCAATTCCATCGAGCCAAAGATCGTTAGGACCATTCATTCTTTTACCCTCAAAACCTTTAGATAAAACCTCAATCGATTTATCTTTACCAATTTTCCAGATTTCTCCTTCGTTGTCTGAACAGGTGATTAAATTATCGTTTTCATCAAAATAAGTTCCATTAGCTCGACCCGTTTTATCTAAAAATAAAGATATTTTATCGGTTTTCCAGTCCCAGACATAAATTTTATCGTTGGGCTGATCTGTGAAATATACATTTCCAATTTTGTCGGTTGCAGGACCTTCTGTAAAGGTAAATTGATCTGAAATTAATTTTGGTTCGGTGTTTTCAAGCATAGCATTATAATTTGTTGATTTACAACTGAGAAATGCCAAAACCAAACCAACAAGACCTGCATTCAATATATTTTTCATTCTTTTAAAATTTAAAGCTGACAATTTACGATTTGTAAAAAGGTCTGACAATTTTTAATTATCAATTATTTAATTTAAACAAAACACCCAGAATGTCCTTTTTGTCCTATTCTGTAAGTATTTAATATTATTTATCAAAACTTATTATCAGGAGCTTTGTATCATCTTTTATTGAGAGAAAATGGAGCATAAAAATAATTTCATAACATTCTAAAAAGTCCTTTTAATTAAATAAAATTCAAAGATGAGTATTCAGCAGGGCAATATAAAAATTCCGGGAAGTGATGGCGAGGCATTCAGAGATTCGGTAGGAACAATGGACGATACCGGAAAACGAAAATGGGTCTTCCCAAGAAAGCCAAAAGGTAAATTTACCAATTACAGAGATTATACAAGTTATGTTTTATTGGCATTATTTTTTGGAATTCCGTTTTTAAAGATTAACAATAATCCGTTTCTTCTCATCAATCTTCTTGACAGAAAATTCTTCATTGTCGGTATGCCTTTTTACCTTCAGGACTTCTTTATTTTAGCTTTGGGAGCAGTAATTTCGGTTATTTTTGTAATGATTTTCACGGTAGTTTTCGGAAGAATATTTTGTGGATGGCTGTGTCCGCAAACTATTTTTATGGAAATGGTTTTCCGTAAAATTGAGTATCTGATTGAAGGCGACCGAAACAAACAAATGAAGCTCGACAGACAAAACTGGGATTCTGAAAAGATCCAAAAAAGGGTTTTAAAATGGTCTGTTTTCTTTATGATTTCACTGGTCATTGCGCATTTCATGTTTATGTATATCATAGGATATGAAAATATGTTCAGAATCATTGCAGAAGGCCCTTTAGAACACCCTTTACATTTCACATCAATGTTGTCATTCTCATTGGCTTTCTATTTCGTTTTTGCATGGCTTCGTGAGCAGGTCTGCACATTGGTTTGTCCGTACGGACGACTTCAGGGTGTATTGATCGATAAACAAACCATCAATGTCTATTACGATACTAAGAGAGGAGAAAACCGGGCAAAATGGAGAAATGGCGAAGACAGAAAGGCCTATTCAAAAGGCGATTGTATCGACTGCGGACAATGTGTGGTGGTTTGCCCTACAGGAATTGACATCCGAAACGGCCAGCAATTAGAATGCATCAATTGTACAGCCTGCATCGACGCTTGTGACGAAGTAATGACAAAAGTAGGTTTACCAACAGGATTGGTGCGTTATGCCACAGAAGCAGAAATTGAAAGTGGAAAAAAAATTGGGATAACTTCCAGGATCGTTGTGACAACAGTTTTTCTGGGATTACTTATTGGTCTTCTAGGATTTTTGATTTACGACCGAGGTTCTATGGAAGCTAAATTTATCAAACCTGCAGGATCAACATTTTTTGTGCGGGACGGAAAAATCATCAACAATTTCACGTATACTTTTCTGAATAAAACCAATGAGAAAAAAGTAGTTTCAATAAAAGTACTTTATCCCGATAATGCCGAAGTTATTTCGTCAGGTTCAAGCAAAATTATTTTAAAAGGCGATGAAATTTTGAAAGGTTCTATCAGCATTTCTTTTCCTGAAAAAGATGTCAAATTTTCTAAACAAAACATTACCATTGCTGTATTAGACGATAAAGGAGAAATTTTAGATACTTTCGAAACGACGTTTGAAGGACCGTTTAAACTTTTATTATAAAGCTTAATTTTTATGATTTTTAACGAATTGAGAAGGGGTAATTCCTGAATTTTTGCGGAACACTCTTGCGAAATAAGAATACTCTTCGTAACCTAATCTGAAAGCGATTTCCACAAGACTTTCATCAAGATAAATAAGCATTCTTTTGGCTTCTAAAATTACTCTTTCAGTAATAATCTCCGAAGCCGTTTTTTGCATGACGGTCTGCGTAATTCTGTTGAGATGTTTCGGAGAAATATTCATCATGGAAGCATAATAAGAAATAGATTTTTGTGAAACGAAAAACTCTTCCAATAAATTTTCAAAATCCTGATAATGTTTAAAAGAAGAAATACCGACAGCAGAAATTTCATTCTCATTTCTAGAAAAACCTCTCACCGAATGAATGTAAATTTGGGTAATCAATGAAAGAATGAAGCTATGTTTCATCACATTTTGAGACAGATGCTCATTTTCAATTGCTTTAAAAAGGTGAATTATTCCCTCCAATTCTTCCGATTGAATCTGAAGTTTTCTCGGAAAGCTCGGAGAATTGAAAAATGGAAAGTTTTTCAGTTTTTGATTCACATAATGCATCTCATAATATGGCTGAGAAAAAAAGAAAATATAGCCATCAGTATCCGCAGAAAGTTCCCAGCTGTGCACTTGCCCCGGAGAAAGAAAAAACAAACTCCCTTCAGAAACATCATATTTTTGAAAATCTATTTCATGAATTCCCAGCCCTCTGGTAAAAATAACAGTGACATAGAAATCATGACGGTGCGGCTTCTCAATATGCTTATGGCTCGAAACCAAGTGATTTTTTAAAGTATTAAAATAAAAATCCGGAGCGTTTTTCTCTGACTGAAAAAGATTGATTTGCAATACCGAGATAGAATTCATCCTGATTTTATTAAGTGTGAAAGAAGACAAAAATACATTTAACCTGAACATTTTACAACGTGTATTTGTACCCGAGCTTAAAAAATATTTATCTTTGAATTTTCAGGATCATCTACAATGAAGACAAATTTACCCGACAAACTGTATTATTCGATAGGAGAAGTTGCTAAAGCATTCGACGTAAACGCTTCATTGATAAGATATTGGGAACAGGAATTCCCAATCATCAAACCCAAAAAAAACAAGAAAGGAAACCGATATTTCACTCCGGAAGACATCAAAAACCTGAAAATCATCTATCACTTGGTGAAAGAAAAAGGTTATACGCTTGACGGAGCGAGAATTGCGCTGACCACCAACTCAAAAATCTCTGAGACAGTTACTTTAATTGACCGACTGGAATTTGTAAAAGCTGAATTGCTGAAGCTGAAAGACTCATTGGTAGAAAAAGATTCTGAATAAAAATATAATTTCGAATGATTAAAATTACAAGCCAAAAGTATTTAATGATGATTGCTGGGATTTTATTATGCCTTATCATCATTAGTTTTATTTTTAAAGTTAATTTGTTTCTGAGAAGTGCACTGATTGGACTTTTTTTAGGTTCTATGGTACAAATAATCACTAAATACAGGACAAAATCTTAAGTTTTCATTTCGTAAATTTAACTTTAGTATCAATTCTGAATTTCTAGAACTATAGAAATGCAAAATAGATTATCAAAAAGTCTTGAACAATTTCCTTTTCAAAAAAAACACAATTTCACAATAAAACAACTGACTACCAAACATTGTTTAAATAAATTTTTATTTGAATTTAGTTTTGAATTAAATAAATTCTTAACTTTATTGTAAGATATTTCACTTTTGAGATATTTCGTCTGACGATGAAATTGCTCCAATTTTCAATATCTCACTAAATAAAACATAAAATAAACGAATGAAAAAAAATTACTACCGGCAGATGGCATTTCTTGGAATGCTCTTACTAACGCTACTTGCCTTTCAAAAATACACCGAGAAAACTGATGAACCTTTTCCTGAAGTTACCTTTATCTCTAAAAGCTTACCCGTAGAATCTTTTTCTGAGTTCGATCCAAATGAATTGGATGAAAATCAATGGCAAAAGCTTGGATTTTCTGATAAGCAAACTGCTACAATTCTAAAATACAAGAAAATTGTTGGAGGAAATTTTCTTTCTAAAGAACAGTTGAAAAAATGTTATGCGATTTCTGAGGAAAAATTCACCCAGCTTGAAGCATTCATTTTACTTCCTGAAACTAATTCTGAAGCCAAAGGAAATTCAAACTTTAAAAGTTTTGAAAAGAAATCTTTAAACATTACAAGGAAATTTAATCCTGATCACCTTTCACAAACTGATTGGGAAAATATAGGATTTTCTGAGAAACAAGCTGCTGCTATTTTGAAATACAAAAGTTACTTGGGCGGAAGTTTCGTGAGCAAAGAAAAGTTTAAAGAATGCTTTATTATCAACGAAGAAAATTATGCTAAGCTTGAGCCGTATTTGATTTTACCTTCAAAAACTCCAGCCAATTTCAATGCTTATGCAGGAAAATCTAATTCATTTAAATCTAAAACTCCGCAAACTTCTTTCGACCCAAATACTTTGGATGTGAACGGTTGGATGGCTCTAGGATTTTCTGAAAAACAGGCGAATGTGATTGTGAATTATCGTGACAGAAATCTTAAAGGCAGTTTTAAAACTTTAGATGATATTAAAAACTGTTTTGTCATTTCAGCAGAAAAGTTTGAAGAATTAAAACCTTACATCAAGCTAAATGCTTCCACAATGGCAAAAAATTCCACCGATAAAAAGCCAGAATTTAAGCAGGAAAAAACAGATTTCTCAAAAACAGATATGAATTCTATTACATTCAAACAGTTATTAGAATTTGGTTTGGATGAAAAAAGTGCAGGCTCGATGATTGGTTTCAGAAAGAAATTGGGTGGATTTATGACTAAAGAACAGATTTTAGAGACGTATAATATTGACAAAGAATTACTTCAAAAGTTACTCAGTATTGCTCCACTCGATAATTCAAAAGTTGAACGTTATACTTTGGTAGATGCTCCTGAAGAATGGTTGAAGAATCATCCCTATTTTAAATATTCTGCTGATAAAATTATTTTTTACAGAATCAGTAATCCCGATGATAAGAAAATTTGGAAATTCTTGAAAACCAAACCGGAATATGAAGCCAGAATGAGGCTTTATTTGAAGTAGGATGATGGAAGATGGATGTTTACCAAACGTAGCAAAAAAGGCTTTTACTACTTGAACAAAGTCTGATTGATGGCTACATAAACTTCCGGCTTCAAACCTCCATCTTCCAGCCTTACTTATTGCAAAACCGTCACAAATTCAGACGAAAGTGAGACAATTCCTTCACTTAAACTTTCCGGATGAGTAGTGAAACCTTTTAATTTTGAAGTTTTTCCTTTTAAAACTAAATCAATTAATTGTTTATCAGAAAGCTTTTTGCCAAAAATATCAAATGAAACTTTAAAGCCGCAGTTTTTAAAATCAGAACATCCGACTGCGGTTTTTCCTTTCATCAGATGGTGCGCTTTGCATTTTGGGCATTTCGTTTCTTCCCAGGACTGTAATTCTTTTTTTACGGCAGGTTCACGTTTTTTCTTTTCTTTAACCTCTTCTTTTTCTTCATGCAAGGTGAAAGCTTTCGCTTTTCCGTCAACGACTTTTTTGGTGAGTTCTCTGATCATTTGAATCAACTCATCTTTGAATTGATTGGCTTCATATTCACCACTCTCGATTTTACGAAGCTTCAATTCCCACTCCCCTGTTAATTCGGGGCTTTTCAATAATTCATCTTCAATCGTATCGATCAGCTGAATTCCTGTCGAAGTCGCAACTAAGTTTTTCTTTTTCCTTTCAATATATTTTCGCTTAAAAAGTGTTTCGATAATATTCGCACGGGTTGAAGGTCTTCCGATACCGTTGTTTTTCAACATTTCACGAAGTTCTTCATCGTCGACCTGTTTTCCGGCAGTTTCCATAGCTCGAAGTAAAGTTGCTTCAGTATAAGCTTTTGGAGGCGAAGTTTTTCCCTGATGAATCATCGGTTCGTGCGGTCCGGTTTCTCCAACTTTAAATTCAGGAATCGTCTGTTCTTCGTCCTTATCTTTTTCTTTATCGGTCGGTTCATCTTTGGCGTCTTTTGCATAAACAGTTCTCCAACCTGGTTCAAGAATTTGTCTTCCACTTGTTTTAAACGGAATCGTTGCTACCTGAGCTTCCACCAAAGTGTTAGAAATTTTACATTCAGGATAAAATACGGCGATAAAACGCTTCGCAATTAAATCATAAATCAGTTTTTCTTCTCTCGTTAAATTCTGAGTCGGCGGAATTTCAGTCGGAATAATCGCATGGTGATCGGTTACTTTCGCATCATCAAAAACTGCTTTCGATTTTGGAATCGGCTGTTCCAGCAAAGGCGAAATTAAATCTTTGTAAATAACCATACTTTGAAGAATTCCTCCAATTTTCGGATATAAACTTTCGGATAAATACGTCGTATCAACACGCGGATAAGTGACGTGCTTTTTCTCGTAAAGACTTTGAATATATTTTAAAGTACTGTCTGCAGAATAACCAAACTTTTTATTGGCTTCCACCTGAAGTCCGGTCAAGTCAAACAGTCTTGGATTTTTTTCTTTTCCTTCTTTAATTTCAAATGAAAGAATTTCAAAGGGATTGACCTTTAAATATTCCAACCCTTTTTCGGCACGGTCTAATGTTTTTAAACGGTCGATTGCCGCATTGAAAATAACGTCACGGTATTTGGTTTTCAGTTCCCAATATTCTTCGGTGGAGAACGCATCAATTTCTTTCTGACGCTGAACGAGCATTGCCAAAGTCGGAGTCTGCACTCTTCCAATGGATAAAACTGCTTTGTTTCCGCCAAATTTCTTGGTAAAAAGTCTTGTAGCATTGATTCCCAACAACCAATCTCCTATCGCTCTTGCATTTCCTGCGAGATATAGATTTTTATAGTCTTCGGCTGGTTTTAATTTCTGAAAACCTTCTTTAATTGCTTCTTCCGTCAAGGATGAAATCCACAAACGCTGTACAGGTTTGTCACATTTTGCTTTCTGCAAAACCCAACGCTGAATGAGTTCTCCCTCCTGCCCCGCATCCCCGCAATTAATGACCTCATCACATTCGGCGACTAATCTTTCGATGACTTTAAACTGATTTTCAACCCCTTGATTCGGAATTAATTTGATTCCGAAATTGTTGGGAATAATCGGCAGCAAAAACAAATTCCATGATTTGTATTGCGGACCGTAATCGTGAGGTTCTTTGAGGGTACAAAGATGTCCGAAAGTCCATGTCACACAGTAGCCGTTTCCTTCCATATAGCCCTGTTTAGGCATGGTTGCGCCCAATACTTTGGCAATATCTCTGGCAACGCTGGGTTTTTCGGCAATACAAAGTTTCATGAATATTCGGAATTATTGAAAGGGGTGCAAAAGTCGGTATTTTTTTTGGAATTTCAATTTAGTTAATACTAAAACTGATAATCAAATTTAGTATTATCATTCTGAAGAAGAAAGAATATCTTCAATGAAAAAAAGATTCTTCACTCCATTTCATTTCGTTCAGAATGACAATTTAATAAGACAAAAACATCCGAATTTCTCCAGACGTTAACAATAGCAGATAACAAAGAATTAATAATAAATTGCTAATCTACACTTCCAAAATATTGAATCGCGCCAACTTCTGACACATGCATCGGTTCTTTATTTGAATCAGCTTCGTCTTTCTGAGAATTCTCCAAAAAAGAATGACTGTACAAAGCATAAGAAGGTTGCTCAGCCAAATCATTTTTCAACATTTGATGGGCTTCCACAATCGGTTTTCCGTATAGTTTTTTGAAACTTCCGATGTTGTATTGTGTAAATTTTCCGTAGTGGACGATAAATTTTAATGATAATTCGATGGTGGTATTCAACATTTCGCTCAGTTCCAGAATTTTCATATTGAAAGCATTTCTCATATTTCGAAGCATCTTTGAAACTTTTTGGTAGGAAGGTTTTTGATCGTATTTATAGAACAAAATCGCATCGCCCTCAATTTCAGAAATATCAAAATACTGATTGTTTACATCAATCAAAATAGAAAGTAGTTGTCTTACAATATATTCGCCGGTATAAAGTTTTGTATTGAACACAAATTCAGTGAATCCACTGAAATCAGGAATCAGAATAATTCCGTCTTGAATGTTTGTATTCTTCATAGTTTTCATGGTTTTAAACCTTTGCTGAAAGAGACGAAGAAGTAAGACTTTTACTTTACGGGATTTTGAAAAATCATGTACATTTTTTAAAACTTTAAAATTATATGAAATGGTAACAGCATTAAATTTCTATAATCAACTCTTTATCATAGCCGTTATACTTTTCTGTAATATAGCCATGCGGATTGCAGATAATTTCTGTTTCACCAATTTTATATCTTGTTGGCGTATGAATATGTCCGTGAACCCAATACATCGGCTGATGTTTTTAATAAAATCCTCCAAGTTGGAAGCATACGCCGAGGTGACCGGATCATTTTTAAAATGTTCAGGAACAGATTGCAGACTTGGTGCATGATGCGTAACAACAATATTTTTCATTCCTTGAGAATTTTCCAGACTTTCTTTGAGCCAATGTCTTGAGAATTGATGAATTTTGAAAGTATCAATACTTCTCATCTTTGAATAGGATGGATCACGAGTGATTTTCTTATAATCATTCATCACATACTGACAGGTCATTCCATAAAATCGAGGGTCACCAAAAATCGAAAAATCTGTCCACAAAGTTGCTCCGTGAAATCTTACATCTTCAATATTTACAAAAGAATCTTCCAGAACTGAGACATTAGAATCTTTTGCAGCTTCTTTTATTTTATTTAAAGTTTTCGGATAAGAACCTTTGTAATATTCATGATTTCCAAGAACGTAAATTACGGGCTTGTCAGGAATTTTAGTTTTAATCCACTCAATTCCCTTTGTTCCTAGATTGACGTCTCCTGCCAATACGACAACATCTGCGTTATCAAAAGATAAATCAGAAGAGCCGAATTCCTGATGCAAATCGCTGATGATTTGAATTTTCATAAACCTAAAATAGTATTTTTCTGCAGAAAAACAATTTTAAAAGTAAACATGATTAAAATCAGCATAACAAAACTAAAACATAACAACATGATTTAAAGAACATTAAACTAAAGAATAAAATTCAAACTAAATAAAGTCTACTTTTTTAGTAGACTAATAAAAATATATGTTTTATATTTGCACCCGTAATCAGGTTTGGAAATGAAAATGAAAACAAAATTCAGATACAATTCAATGAAAATGATCAACATCAATAGTATGATGATGCAATGCTGTATGCCTTTATATGTGAATTTTAGTGGATGACCTTACTTTTATTATGACATATTTTTAAAGGCTTTACCACGTTGTAAAGCCTTTTTTATTTAATAACAATTCAAAAAATGATAGAAATCAAAAACATAACAAAGACTTTTCATCAGAAAAAACAGTCTTTTAAAGCTTTAGATGATGTCAATCTCAGCATTGAGAAAGGCGATATCGTAGGAATCATCGGATTTTCGGGAGCCGGAAAAAGCACATTAATCCGCACCGTCAATCTTTTGGAAAGACCTGATAACGGACAAATCATCATCAACGGAACCGATTTCACCAAATTAAAATCAAGACAACTCGCAAAAGAGCGTAAAAAAATCGGAATGATTTTCCAACATTTCAATCTGCTTTCATCGAGAACAGTTTTTGAAAATATCGCACTTCCTCTGGAATTGGACAATTTAAGTAAAGACAAAATCCGTGAAAAGGTCAGCGAACTTTTAAAAATCGTCGGTTTGGAAGATAAAGCTCATGATTATCCTAAAAGTTTATCTGGTGGACAAAAACAAAGGGTTGCCATTGCGAGAGCTTTAGCCAATGATCCTTATCTCCTACTCTGCGACGAAGCGACAAGCGCGCTCGATCCGGCAACCACGGAATCTATTTTGCAGTTGTTGAGAGACATCAACCACCGTTTGGGGATCACGATTTTATTGATCACTCACGAAATGGAAGTCATCAAAGCGATCTGTAACCACGTTGCCGTAATCGATAAAGGACAATTAGTAACAAAAGGGACTTTGAGCGAAATTATTTCTAACAAAGAAAATCCCATCATAAAACAATTTTTAAACTCAGGTGTTATGACTATACCGCAAGAACTCAACAAAAAACTACAGAAAGAGCCGCAAGCCGGACTTTTTCCTTTGGTTGAAATCGAATTAAACGAAAAAATAAGCGTTGAAGAACTGCTTTCAATCATTTACGATCAATATAAAATTCCATACAAACTTCTGAAAGCTGATGTAGAATATTTGGGAGATTCCAATTTTGGGAAACTTCTCCTGCACCTGAAAGGTGAAAGCGAAGAAAACCAAAAAGCCATCTATTATTTTAATCAGAATAACATTCAAAATACTTTAAAAGGTTATGCTTAGTGACACTGTACTTTCACTTCTTTCAAAAGGAGTCTGGGAAACCGTTTATATGACTTTTGTATCAGGATTTTTCGGTTTCGTGCTTGGTCTTCCTGTTGGAATTCTACTTTTTGTCACCCGAAAAGGGCAGCTTTTAGAAAATACAATTTACAATAGAATCCTGTCGGTTTTGATTAATATTTTCAGGTCGATTCCTTTTATTATTCTGATTGTCTGGATGATTCCTTTCACAAGATCTCTGGTAGGAACTTCCATCGGAATGAATGCAGCATTGGTTCCTTTAAGTATTGGTGCTGCACCGTTTATTGCAAGATTAGTTGAAAACAGTCTTTTGGAAATTCCAAATGGTTTGATTGAAACTGCGAGAGCATTAGGAGCAACACCGTTTCAAATTATCAAAAAAGTACTGTTGCCAGAAGCTTTGCCTTCACTCATTAATAATGCGACGATCACTCTCATCACTTTGGTCGGATATTCCGCAATGGGTGGAGCTGTCGGAGCCGGTGGATTGGGACAAATCGGGTATCAGTACGGATATATTGGCTATGACGCTTTGATTATGAATCTTGTGCTTGGCTTGCTGGTAGCTTTGGTGTTTATCATTCAGTTTTCGGGCGACCGCTTAGCGAAGAGGTTTGATCATCGTTGAGTTGAGTGGGAGTGTTTTAGAGTTTTAGAGTTTTAGAGTTTGTAGCAACGAGAACAGATTTATAAAATTTCAAAAATAGAGAGATATCTAATTTATAATTTCTCATTATTCAATATTACTGAATAAACATCCAGCTCCCATCATCCAACACCCAACTTTTAAAATAAAAAATAATTTACAATGAAAAAAATAAAAATTCTAAGTTTAGCAGCTGGATTGCTCTTATTCGGAGCGTGTAATTCTCCAAAAAAAGATGATCCTAATTTCATTAAAGTCGGGATAACTTCCGGTCCTGAACAAGAGATTGCAGAAACTGCCAAAAAAGTAGCCAAAGAAAAATATAATCTTGAGGTGGAACTGGTTTCATTCAACGATTATGTAGTTCCCAACGAGGCTTTGAATAATGGTGACATCGATGCCAACGCTTTTCAACACGTTCCTTATCTTAACGAACAGTCGAAACAGCGAGGTTATAAATTAGCTGTAATCGGAAACACATTTGTTTATCCGATTGTTGCCTATTCAAAAAAGATAAAAAGCATCTCTGAATTACAAAATGGAAGCACGATTGTGATTCCCAATGACCCAACCAACGGCGGTCGTTCTCTTCTTCTTTTACAGAAAAATGGATTGTTAAAATTAAAAGACGGAATCGGATTATTGCCTAAAGTAACCGACATTACTGAAAACCCAAAGCAGCTGAAGATTCTCGAAATAGAAGCACCTCAACTTCCAAGGGTTCTGGATGATAAAGAAGTCGTAATCGCTATCATTAACAATAATTTTGCAGCACAAGCCGGATTAGACGCCAACAAAAACGGAATTTTTAAAGAAGACAAAGATTCTCCTTATATGAATGTTGTGGTTTCACGAGAAGACAATAAAAATGATGAAAAAGTGAAGAACTTTTTAAAAGCATATCAGTCTAAAGAAGTGGAAGACAAAGCTGAAGAAATTTTTAAAGGTGGTGCTGTAAAAGGATGGTAGTTTTGGTTGTTGGTTGATGGTTTTTAAATTCCCCTTCTCTAAAGGAGTGGATTTTTGCGAAAGCAAAAAGACGAGATAGTTAAACACCTCTAAATTTTAAACTCTGAACTCGCAAAAGATACTATTATTATAACATCGTTTCGGAAAAACCTTTGCCTTCGAAGCGATGTTTTTATTTTAAAATTATTTTTATTTCACTAAATAATTAAAAATTTATCTCGCTGATTAAGCTAATTAAGCAGATTTTATTTTATGCTTTTATTAATCTGCTAAATCTGTATTATCTGCGAGATGAATTTTTCACATTTTAAACTTTTAAATATTTAAAATTAACTCTACAATTAATCACAGTGTATTGGTTAAAAATAACCATTTTTCCAAAAACTTATTTTCTCAATTTGAGATAATAATTATTTTACCTACTTTTGTAAGTAATCAAATAAAAAGTTTTTTATGTTGAAGAAAACTGTACTCTTAAGTTTGTTTACGCTAATATCTGCTTCTGCAATGGCTCAAACCAATACAACGCCTGTTTACTTAGACGAATCTAAACCTGTTGAACAGCGAATTCAGGATGCGCTTTCCAGAATGACACTTGAAGAAAAAGTGGCCATGCTTCATGCACAATCAAAGTTCAGTTCGCCAGGAGTTCCAAGATTGGGAATTCCTGAATTCTGGACAACCGACGGTCCGCATGGAGTTCGCCCAGAAGTAATGTGGGATGAATGGGATCAGGCCGGATGGACCAACGACTCCATTATCGCCTACCCTGCTCTAACAGCTTTATCCGCAACATGGAACAAAAAAATGTCATGGAACTACGGTAAAGCATTAGGTGAAGAAGCAAGATACAGAAAGAAAGACATCCTTTTAGGACCCGGAGTTAACATTTACAGAACACCTTTGAACGGAAGAAACTTCGAATACATGGGTGAAGATCCTTATCTGACTTCCAAAATGGTCGTTCCGTACATTCAGGGAGTGCAGTCTAACGGAGTGGCCACTTCTGTGAAACATTTTGCCTTAAACAATCAGGAAATGTTCCGTCATACGAGCAACGTAATTGTGGATGACAGAGCTTTGTATGAAATTTACCTTCCGCCCTTTAAAGCAGCGGTGACTGAGGGAGATTCTTGGACGATTATGGGCGCTTATGACATGTACAAAAATCAGTACGCGAGCCAGAACAAATATCTTTTAAATGATATTCTTAAAGGAGAATGGAAATACAAAGGCGTGGTGGTTTCTGATTGGGGTGCAGTAAACAATACCGAACAGGCAATTCACAACGGATTAGACGTAGAATTCGGAAGCTGGACAAACGGACTTTCTGCCGGAACAAGAAATGCTTATGATAATTATTATTTAGCAAAACCCTATTTAGATTTAATTAAATCAGGAAAAGTAGGAACTGCAGAGCTTGACGATAAGGTGACAAGACTTTTACGTTTAGCTTATAAAACCACGATGAACACCAAAAAACCTTTTGGAAACATTGCTTCTGACGAACATAAAGCTGTTGCAAAAGAAATCGGTGAAGAAGGAATTGTTTTGTTGAAAAATCAAGGAAACGTACTTCCTATAGACATCAATAAAGCTAAAAAAATTGCCGTTATCGGTGAAAATGCTATCAAGGTAATGACTGTCGGCGGTGGTTCATCTTCTTTAAAAGTAAAATATGAAACTTTACCTTTAGACGGAATCAAAGCTAAATTTGGAAAAAACTCTGATGTACAGTTTGCAAGAGGTTATGTTGGAGATGTTGGAGGTGAATACAATGGTGTAAAGTCTGGTCAGGATTTGAAAGACAGCCGTTCACCAGAAGAATTACTGAATGAAGCGGTTGAACTCGCTAAAAAATCAGATTATGTGATTTTCGTAGGCGGATTAAACAAATCTGACTTTCAGGACAGTGAAGGAAATGACAGAAAAAGTTACGGACTTCCGTATAATCAGGACAACGTGATTTCCGCTTTAGCAAAAGCAAATAAGAATTTCACTGTAGTTTTAGTAAGCGGAAATGCAGTAGCCATGCCGTGGATTAAAGAAGTTCCTTCTATCGTTCAAGGCTGGTACTTAGGTTCTGAAGCCGGAAATTCTATCGCTTCTGTTTTATCGGGTGATGCGAATCCTTCAGGAAAACTTCCATTTACATTTCCTGTAAAGCTGGAGGACAACTCAGCTCATACAATGGGAGAATATCCCGGAAATAAAGAAGAATTGGCAGCCGGAAAAGGTAAAGATCAGAAAAACCCGATCAACATCAAATATAACGAAGGAATTTTCGTGGGTTACCGTTGGCATGACACGAAAAAGATCAAACCATTATTCAGCTTCGGTCATGGTTTAAGCTACACCACTTTTGAGTTCGGAAAAGCAAAAGCAGACAAATCAACGATGAATCAGGACGATAAAATCACGTTCACGGTTACTGTAAAAAACACAGGTAAAAAAGCAGGAGCTGAAGTGGCTCAGCTATACATCACCGACGTAAAATCATCTGTTGAACGTCCTGCAAAGGAGTTGAAAGGTTTTGAAAAAGTATTTTTAAATCCTGGTGAACAAAAAGAAGTGACTTTCACAATCGACAAATCGGCGTTAAGCTATTTTGATGTACAAAAACACGACTGGGTTGCAGAACCCGGAGATTTTGAAGCACAAATCGGAAATTCTTCTGATGCTATTAAAACGAAAGTTAAATTTACCCTACAATAATTTAATCATATTAAGACACTGTCCCATTAAGTGTGTAAATTAAAAAGTTAGGGCTTAGATTTATAATCTGAGCCTATTTTCAAAAATAAGCATAAATTGGTTTAAAATCAATCCCCAATTTTGGATGGGCATGGTCCATTTTTTAGTTGCTTCTTTCAATGCTAAATAAACAGATTTTATAACTGCATCATCTGTAGGGAAAGACATTTTGTTTTTGGTGTATTTTCGGATTTTCCCGTTTAGATTTTCAATTAAATTGGTCGTGTAAATTATTTTTCTAATCTCGATTGGAAACTCAAAAAAGACGGTTAATTCGTCCCAATGAGTTCTCCAGGATTGTATTGCATAGAGATATTTACTTTCCCATTTGGTTGCAAAGTCGTCCAAAGCTGCTTTTGCCGCTTCTTTTGTGGGGGCAGTATAAATGTGTTTCATATCTGCAGAAAATTCTTTCCTATCTTTCCAGACAACATATTTACATGCATTTCTAATTTGGTGAACTACGCAGATTTGGGTTTGAGATTGCGGAAAAACCGAGCGAATGGTCTGGGTAAATCCATTCAGATTATCGGTAGCAGTGATGAGAATATCTTCTACGCCACGAGCTTTTAAATCGGTCAGAACATTCATCCAAAAGCTGGAGCTTTCGTTCTTTCCGAGCCACATCCCGAGAACTTCTTTTTTACCTTCACGATTGAGTCCTACGGCTAAATAAATGGTTTTGTTGATGACCTTGGAGTTTTCACGAACCTTGAAAACAATCCCGTCCATCCAGACAATCAGATATACTTCATCCAATGGTCGGTTCTGCCAGGCAACCACTTCGCTGGCAACAGCATTGGTGATTCGTGAGATGGTGGAAGTCGAAACGTCAAAATCATACATTTCTTTGATTTGCTCTTCAATATCACTTACACTCATCCCTTTAGCATAAAATGAGATGATAATGTTCTCCAAACCATCGATGATATTGTGTCTCTTTGGAACTAATGCTGGTTCAAAACTGCCTTCCCTATCTCTGGGAACTTTTATTTCTGATTCGCCGAATGAGGACTTTATCCTCTTGGTTGCGTGTCCGTTCCGATAGTTTCCATTAATGGTTTTTTCGTGTTTTGAATTATCCAGATGGCTGTCAAGTTCAGCATCCAACATATGTTCTACTGCTTTTTTGTGCAGCTCTTTAAAGAATGAGGTTAAATCTTCCCCGTTCTTAAAGGATTTGTAGAAATCCTTATTGTTTAGTAAATCTTCTTTGTCGATCATAACTATGTAATGGTTAAAAATAATAAAAAGTTATTTCCGTAAAATTTTTTGAGCTATAAGGGCTCAAAATTTTACAGAATAACTTTTTAACTTACACAGTTAGTGAGATACTACCCATATTAACAGCAAATCCCCGTTACTTAGTAAGTGTCGGGGATTTTTATTTTAAAATTTGTTTAGCAGAATTTATCATTTACGAATGAAACTTAACTCCATCCCTTCAATAGTGTATGTAAGGGTAGTTTTTGTTACTTTATATTCGCAACATTGGAACTCATCACCAACTTCATTTACACAAAGCTTTCCATCTTCGATCTTCCATTTTGTCTTTTTAGTACCGTTGTACATTTTAGTAGTCAATACTCCGTTGGCTGCAAATGTTTTTGTTAGTTCATTCTTAACAACTTTTCCATCTATTTTATAGATTTTCCATGTGCCTTCAACACCAGTTCCTTCGTTTTTTTCAATTAAATGAATTAGAGTAATTGTGTTTAAAGATTTTTGTCCAAATAAGGCTGCCGTTCCTAAAACTAATCCGGCTCCAATGATTAAATTAACTGTTACTTTTTTCATGGTTCTTTTTAAAACTTAAACAGTTGTAAATATATTCTAAAATATTTAATGAACAACGAAAATCCTAGCCCCGATTGAAACGGCATCCTTTTGTGCAGCAAAGCGGAACAAAATATATAGTGGAAAGCGGGAAAAGCTCCTAATAAAACTTTAAATTTTATCAGAAGCTTTCCGTCTTTATTTTATTTTGCTGAGATTATTTTACGTCTTATTCATTTTGCATCAAGGCAAAAGAACCTAGAAAATATTACAAATTCTGATCTTCATGCTGCCCTTCATTAATTTCTTCCACCATTTTTGCGTTAAAGGCAGGAAGATCTTCGGGAGTACGGCTTGTAACCAAACCATTGTCTACCACTACTTCACTGTCTTCCCATTGTGCGCCTGCATTTTTAAGGTCGATACTAATGGAATCTACAGAAGTTAGATTTCTGCCTTCAACAGCACCTGCATTAATCAAAATTTGCGGCCCGTGACAGATGGCAGCGACCGGTTTGTGTTGTTTGAAAAAATCCTGAACAAAAGACAAAGCTTTTTCGTTTGTTCTTAACTGATCCGGATTGATAACTCCTCCCGGAAGTACCAAGGCGTCATATTCTGAGGCAGAAACCTCATCTAAAGTTTTGTCGACGTTGTATTCTTGTCCCCAATCTTTTTCTGCCCATGCTTTGATGGTTCCAGCCTTTGGACTTACGATGTGTGCTGTCCAACCCTGTTGTTCTAAATGTTCTTTGGGAGATTTTAATTCGCTTTCTTCAAATCCGTGTGTTGCTAAGATTGCAATTTTCTTTGACATATTATTTTATTTTTTTGGTGTTATATGCTAATGACTAAGAAAATATAATGCCGTGACTTGGTGATGTGGTATTTAAAAAGTGTTAAATTCGTTGTTGGTTGTCAGTTTTTGGTTGTCAGCTTCCTGATTTTCAATCTACTCAAAACTTCCCACACCCCAGTTCCGGTATCCAATAAAAATAATAATCTGCAGTACAATAATTCCGCACAGTTTTAGCAAAAAGCTTTTCTTTGAAACCTTATGTCTGAAAACCAGCATTGCAACGACTGCTCCCACTGTCCCTCCAATAAACGTTAAGGTTAGCAAAGAAAATTCTGATATTCTTCTTCTGTGCTGGGTCGCTTTCCATTTATCAAAGGCAAAGGTTATGAAAGTGATCAGATTGATTATTAAAAGTAGGTAGAACATTACCGCAAATCTAAAACAAAAATAAATATCAGAAAGCAATCGAAATTATAATTTCAACAGTATAAAAGTTTCTACATTTGTTATCCATAAAAATTAAATCAATGACAGTACAGGATTTGGCAGGCAGCTACTCTATTCAGGGGAGTAATCAAGAAGAATCGGATCATATTTCCTATCACGGAATACTGACTCTTTCTCTTGATGAAAACAACCGAATCATTGCTCAATGGATGATCGGTGAACACGAACAAAATGGTACAGGTTTCTTTAAAGATCAGATTTTAGTAATCAACTTTCAGTATGAAGGTCAAGATCAGAAAATCTACAAAGGAACTGCTGTTTACCGTTGTCTATCAAAAGATATTTTGGATGGTTTTTGGTCTGAAAAGCATGGTGATCCGCTTTATCTTGGGAGCGAATATTGTATGAGGATTAATACGAGTGAGTTTTTGAATTGATGGTTTGTATATTCACAATGATTTCATGTCAAATGATAAAAAAAATAATTATATAGTCAAATCCAGTTTCGTATCAACCTCATCCGAGTAAGGCAGCAACCCTCTAATCTTAGCAATAAGATCATCCATATCAAAAGGTTTCGGAACAAAATCTGTAGCCCCCGCATTACCGGCAATACTGCTGCCGTCTACGCTTGCAGAAAGTACAATCACCGGCAGATGCTCAAATTCTTCTGTTGCTCTGATGGCTTTTAGAACCTGATCTCCTGATAAAACAGGCATCCAGAGATCCAATAAAAGCAAATCCGGAAGTTCAGTTTTTATCTCTTTAATCAGATTTGTACTGTTGATTTCAGTGAAAACCTCATACCCTTCAGACTCCAGCAACATTTGCAGAACATCCAATATTCCTTGGTCATCATCACAGACCATTATTTTTTTATTGTTCATTATTTTCATCTTTCATGATTGGTAATGTAAAGCTAAAAGTTGATCCTTTACCTATTTCACTTTCTACCCAAAGCGTTCCTTTGTGATTGGCAATAATTTCGTGAGAAATATAAAGACCAATTCCTAAACCTGGAAATTTTTTCTGTATATCTCTAGCTCTGAAGAATCTCTCAAAAATTTTGGCTTTATCCTGCGGACTGATTCCCATTCCGTAATCAGTGACAGATATTTTCACAAAATCTCCGACTTTATTTAAATAAACTTCAATTTTATCAGAACCCGGAGAATATTTAATCGCATTGGAAATTAAATTATTTATCACCTGCGAAATTTGAAGTTCGTCACCTAAAATTACGGCTTCCGCATTGCCAGACAAGATAATATTATAATCCGGAGTTGCGAAAGACAAATTTTCTACTGTATCCTGAATGGTTTTATTAACATCAAATGGCTCATTGTGTAGTTCTATATTCCCTGACTGTATTTTTGAGGTATCTAAAAGTTCTGTAATCAAATTATTGAGCCTGTCTACATAAGTTCCCACTTTATCAAGTGTTGATATGTATTTATCTGATGAACCTTCAGGTGGCATTCTTTGAAGAAGCTGCACAAGACCTTTAATAGTAGTTAAAGGAGTCTTTAGTTCATGGCTTGCGATAGAAAGAAAATCGTCTTTGCGGCGATCTGTTTCTCTTTTTTCTGTAATATCTTCGATGGCAATCAGAATTCTGTCTTTATACTGACCCTCAAACTCTATTCGATAGGCATTCAGCAGCATAATCTTTTTACCAATATGCGGGAAATCGTGCTCTACTTCAAAATCAATCACAGGATTGTTTGTTGGTAATATTTTTAGTAAAAGTTCTCTAAGCGGATCGATATCCCATTGGTGGTTTCCGAGCTCAAATAATAATACTCCTACCGTATCTTCTGAAGTTACTTTAAAGGTATGTAAAAAATGACTGTTGGCACTTAGAACCTTGTAATTTGCATCTAGAACCAATAAGCTCTCTCTGACTGTCTGGATAATACTTGAAAGAAAAATTTCATTATCAACCAGCTCTTTCGTTCTGTCCATAATTTTTCTTTCTACCGAAGCTTTTTCTTCTCTCAGTTCATGTTCAGCTTTTTTACGGTCGGTAATGTCATTTTGAACTCCTATGAAATGTGTAATTTCATCTTTGTCATTTTTAACCGGGGAGACAAACAATTCATTCCAGAATAATTTACCGTTTTTCCTGTAATTTCTGATTTCAACTCTGCATTCTTTTCCATTTTTTATAGCTTCTCTAAGCTCATTTCTTTCAGGCTGCATTCTGTCTTGTAATTGCAGAAACCGACAGTTGTGACCGATGATTTCGTTATGTCTGTAACCGCTAATCGTTTCAAATGCTTTATTGCAATAGATAATCGGATTGTCTGGTTGCATATTGTCAGTAATGATAATACCCGAATTGGCAGAATTGAGTGCTTTAAGATAAAGATCAAGATGAGTCCCTAAGTTACTCCGATGATCGGGGCGGGCGTTATGTGATGTTTCCAATTCTTAGCTATTTTATTAACACTATTTCCAAAATAAGAAAGTTAAAATATTCATCATTCTTATCTTCAGATAATTTCATAAACCAAATACTATGCCCATAGCATAAAAGATTTTCAAAATTTCAAATTTGCTTTAATTTAAATGATTATTAAATAGAATTATCATTTAATTAAAAAAAATGGATTTAATAGATGAAAAATTGAGTATCGATCATCATTCTAAATTTAACATAAAAAAACAGCTTAAAATAAAGTCTTGGTTATTGGTAATTTAAGATTTACCTTTACTCCAACTGTAATACGGTCAGAATGATTGAGAATACCTTTGGCATAAACATCGTGCCCGAAAATGAGGCAGACCGCCTTGAAGCCCTAAAACGCTACAGAATTACTGATTCTCCTTCAGAAGAAAGTTTCGACGGAATCGCCAGACTGGCGACACAAATATTCAATGTACCTATTTCCCTCCTTTCTTTGGTAGATGCAGAATCTGTATTTTTTAAAGCAAATATAGGAATGGGAAAAGCCAAAGAAGCCAACAGGGGAAAAAGTCTCTGTGCATTGGCAGTTTTGGATAAAGAAGTAACCGTTTTCGAAGATGCATTGAAAGAACCTTGCCTCATGGCAAACCCGAACGTTATAGGAGATTTTGGTTTAAGATTTTATGCAGGCGCTCCGCTGATTACCCATGACGGATTTTTGATAGGAACCCTTTGTGTTATTGATCAGAAAACAAGAGAATTTAGTCTGGCAGACAGAAAGATTCTCGAAGATCTTGCCAAAGTTGCAATGGATCAGATTGAGCTTAGAAGATCATCCTTAGATACAATTGATGAGTTACAAAAATCAAATCTCAGACTCAACAGTATTCAGCTTGATCTGGAATCAGCCGTTGAAGAACTCGCTGCCATCAACGAAGAAATGGAAGCCACCAATGAAGAACTGAACACCGCCAATGAAAACGTAAGCAAATCATATGATCTTACTGTTCAGCTTAATAAGAATCTTCAGACCAGTGAACTTCGTCTGAAATCATTCATCAGTAAAGCACCTGTGGCTTTTGGGATTTTAGCAGGAAGTGAACTTAAAATTGAGGTTGCCAATGATATGATTCTCAAAATTTGGGGTAAAGACCAGAAAATAATCGGTCAACCGTTGGCAGAGGCTTTACCTAAACTGAAAGAACAACCCTATCTGGATATTCTTGCAGATGTTTTCACTTCTGGTAACTCCTATATCGGTGACACAGCACCCGTAAAATTAGAATCTGACGGAGTTTTAAAGGAATGCTATTTTGATTTCATCTATGAACCTTTGAAAGATGAAGATGATAAAACTGTTGCTATCATTGTCATCGCTAATGAAGTGACAGAGCGTATCAATAAAAAATATGAACTAGAAGAACTTAATCAGCAGCTTGAAATTGCTTTGTATGCAGGTCAGCTGGGTTCTTATAATTTAGATTTAATCACTGGAAAAATAAATTCTTCATCTCAATGCAAAGCAAATTATGGTTTGCCTAGTGATTATACATTTGATTTTGATAATCTGATGCAAATTATTCTTCCCGAATATCGAGATAATCTGAAAGAAAAAATAAATCAGTCGATAGAAAATCATTCACCCTTTAATGCAGAATATCTGGTTAGATGGCCAGATGAATCACTACACTGGATCAACGCATCCGGTATTTTAAGCTTTGATGAAACTGGGACTGCCACCAATATGATTGGCGTAACCGTTGATATTACAAAAAGAAAGAATTATGAAGCTCAAAAAGACGACTTCCTTTCTATTGCAAGCCACGAACTCAAAACACCTATTACAAGTTTAAAAGCAAGCATCCAGCTTCTTATGAGACTAAAAGATAAGCCTACTCATGAGATGGTTCCTAAATTAATCGATCAGTCATCAAGGAGTTTAGATAAACTAAGCACTCTTGTAGATGATTTATTAAATATCAAACGGTTGAGTGGTGGTAATCTAGAACTGACAAAAGAAGTATTTACCGTTTCAGAAATGCTCGGAACGTGTTGTGACGACATTAGAATTACCGGAAAACATCATTTAATTGTAAAAGGTGACCTTGATGCAACTATTTTCGCAGACGAGCAGCGAATTGACCAAGTGGTCGTGAATTTTGTAAATAACGCTGTAAAATATGCGCCTCTATCAAAAGAGATTCATCTTATTGTAAATCAACTGGAAGACTGTGTAAAAATAACAGTAAAGGATCATGGCGACGGTATCGACCCCGAAATTCAGCCCTTATTGTTTGACAGATACTACAGAGCCAACCATAAAGGTAAAACCTACTCTGGCCTGGGATTGGGTTTGTATATTTCTGCAGAAATCATCAAGCGTCATGGCGGAGAAATAGGTGTGGATAGTGTTTTGGGAGAAGGAAGCAGCTTTTGGTTTACTTTGCCAATGAATGTTACTGCAAATTAGTTTTAAAAAGTTTATTACACATTTATAACCCTAAAGTAATGAATAATAAAGAAATACTGCAAAAAGCCAATTCGTTGATTACAGAAGGCGATTACGAAGGATTTTTATCATTCTGCACAGAAGATACAAAATGGACTTTCGTAGGTGATCAGATTCTTAACGGTAAAAATAAAGTTCGTGAATATATGAGAAAAGCTTACTCAGAACCTCCAAAATTCATGGTTGACCATCTCATTGCTGAGAACGATTTTGTAACTGCTGTCGGAAAAATAAGCATGAAAAACGGGGACGGAAAAACAGTAGAATATTCTTACTGCGACGTCTGGAGATTTAAAAACAATAAAATGGATGAGCTGACTGCTTTCGTTATTGAAAATTAAAATCTAAAGCCTCTTACAATTTAAGCATAAAAAAAGCTGCCTCTTGCGAAGCAGCTTTTCTTTTACGATATATATCGATTATGCAAGTCTTACGTTAACTGCATTTAATCCTTTTTCGCTTTTTTCTACGTCGAAAACTACTTTATCATTCTCACGAATCATTTTAGTGTTCAATCCTGAAGAATGTACAAAAATGTCTTGTCCTCCTTCTGCTGGAGAAATAAATCCGAAACCTTTTGTTTCGTTAAAAAATTTTACTGTGCCTTGTTGCATTGTATTGGTATTAAAAATTGTTTTATTATTGGGTGTCTAATTCTAAGATTAAACTTTTACTTTTATTATTTCAAGAAACAGCTGAATAGACGGTTGTTCTCTTAATCTGTACTCCTCCATCTATAATCTTGTCTGCGAAGGTAGTGACTTCTGCCGAGATAATCGATGAAAAAAGAATATTTTGTCTTTTTATCGGAAGTTTACTGATCAGTTTTTTAAGCTCATTGCTCTTGTCCTTCAATAAAATTTCGATATCATCTATAATCAGAACTTCTATCTTCGAAAGGCTGATGTGCCTCTGATCATCAAGTTCCATTAATTTTTCAGGAGTCGCAATCAATACATCTAATCTTCTTCTCAAGGAAGATAACTGTGTTCCGTTTGAAATCCCTTCATACACAGAAAGCTGTGATAAAGGCAAATATTTGGTATAAATTTCAAAATTTTTCTCAATCTCTAACACCGTTTCTTTAGTAGGCGTCAGAACCAAAACCCTCGTGTCATTATGATCCGGATTGTTCTTTTTCAGTGCCTGTAGAACCGGCATTGTAAAAGAAGTCATCCTTTCTGTTCCGCGGGGAATTATGCATAAAACATCTTTACCATTTAAGATTTGCGGAATAATTCTAGTCTGCAATTCTGTAGGCTTCGGACATCCTGCTTCTGTAGCGGCACGAACGATGGGATTGATTAAGTTTAAATTCTTAAAACTCATAGTATTTGATTGCCGAGTTGCGGCTCTCCTTTGTTAAAATAACGTTCGGAAACTTTATTAATGGTATTCTTTGGGGAATTATAATTTTTGGGGAACTCAATATAGAAACTGGAATTTCTTTTCGAAGAATATTTTCTGGATAAACTTTATAACTGAGTTACTGTAATATATAACTCTGATGTGCTGTAATTACTTTAAACTTCTTTCATTTTATTTGAAGAACAGTCTTATGGTATTTATTTCACAGTACAAAGATGGGTCAATAATGAGATGCAAAGGTTACATAAATAAATATTAAACTTACATAAATCACACATTACCTATAAATCTTCAAGATTTTTTAGTCTTTTTTGCTTTAAACTTTTGTAGAAAGATGGCGACAGACCGGTAATCTTTTTAAATTGATAAGAAAGATGCGAAACACTGCTGTAATTGAGTTTATAGGCAATTTCGGTAAGGTTTAGTTCGTTATATAACAGCAATTCTTTTACCTTTTCAATCTTATTGATGATGATAAAATGTTGTATCGTATAACCATTCACTTCAGAAAACACATTTGACAGATAAGTGTAATCGTAACCCAGTTTTTCACTTAAATATTCTGAGTAATTTTCTTTTGGCTGTTCATGGGCATTATGAACCATTTCTGTAATTGTATTTTTAATTTTTTCAATTAAAATACTTTTTTTGTCGTCTAAAAGTTCAAGTCCGAGATGCGCTAATTTTATTCTGAAAACTTCCAGCTGCTCATTTGTAATTCCAGCGGGAATATCAACTGTACCAAGGTTGACAACAGCATTCTTTAAGCCCAGCTGCTCGATTTCTTTCTGCACCATCATTTTACATCGCAGACTGACCATATATTTTATGTAAATCCTCATAAACTAGTATCATTCGGTAGTCTGAATAAATTTTTATACAATAAAACGATGACCAAAATGAATAGGTAAGTTACATTAATTAAATAAAATATTGATTGAAAATATTTAAAAATAAATCAAACTTCTTACAGAAAGTATGTCTATCTTTAGTATTAAGTTCTTTGCTTCATGCTCAAGTGAACGACTTTAATTGCAAAGTCATGCGCACAACTTTTCACCAACCTCTTCCGCAGCCAAAAACTTTGGTTCGGGTTCCATCTTCATCGGTGCGGATTGCCTATTTTATTATGGTTCATGATGAGTCTGAACAATTCATCAGAATGTTTAGAAAAATCTATACAAGAGATCAATTTTACCTCATCCATGTCGACAGAAAAGCCAATGAGGAAGTAACAGAAAGGATTCAGGGATTTCTAATTCAATACCCAAACGCTTATATCCTTGAAAGCATGAATATTACTTCGGGCGGTTTTAATATGGTACAAATTGAGCTCAATGCCATGGAATTTCTGTTAAACGTCAGCAATGAATGGGAATATTTCATCAATCTGAGTGGTGAAGATTACCCTTTAAAATCTCAGACAATCATCCGGAAATTTCTGACTGCGCAAAATGGTAAAAATTATCTCTTTTATTATGATCAAAAATTTTACAGACCCGATACATTAAAACGTATTCAAAATCATTTCACAGAATTGGCATTTCGAATCTCATCTTTTATTTACAAAAGGGAATTTATGAAAGACGTTATCCCGTTTATCGGTGGAAAATGGATGATTCTCACGAGAGATACCTGTTCTTTTTTATGTAATAGCGAAAGAGTAATGGCTTTTGAAGATTATTATCTGCACACGTTACTTCCTGCAGAATCTTTCTTTCAAACTGTGCTGATGAATACACCTTTTCATTCTGTGATTGTGAATGATGACAAACGGGCGATCATAGATATTAATGCATTAAACATCACTGATGCTGCTTCAGTTTTTGAAAATTATTTAAAATCAAATAATCATCTTTTTATAAGAAAACTAAATTATAATAATCATCAGGATTTGCTGAAATATATCGATGAAAATTTCCATTCTGAATTGCCGGATATCAATGATGTAGATAAAGAACTTAGAAACAATTTAGGTCAAAATAATTAATCGGTTTTAAAATTAAAAAAATCTCCCCAAATAAATTTGAGGAGAAGTAATATTTAAAGATATTTTAGCTTAAACTAAAGACATCCAATTGCTGTTTTCTGAGTAATCATCCAACGGCTTTAAATCCTGATGATGATTCATTGATGCAAGAAGAGTAACGATTTCCTGTCTTGTCATTTCAACAGAATTATCAACCAATTTTTGGTTAAATCCTGCGTTGCTTAATTCCAAAAGGTCATTCACAGTGATGATTCTTGCCACTACTTTACCAAGATCAATCATTTTTCTCTGAGAAATTGCTGTATTGATAGTAAAATCTAGATTTTGAGTGTATAATTTAGCAGCATTTTCGCTCAACACATTTTGCTGAAGATATTCACCTACATTTTCCAGTTTCTTTTTCTTCATATCTTTTAAAATTCCTTCTGAAATCTGGGTGTACAACATTTCATTAGAACCTTCAAAAATCTGGAACGGACGACTGTCCATAATTCCTCTTCCACCGATGTGGCTCATTCTGTACCCTTTTCCACCTGAAAGCTGTACCAAAATCTGTGCTGCTTCCTGCATCATATCGGTAACCAAAGCTTTCATAGAATTCGCATGAACACCTTCTGATGAAAGGTTGTGATCAATTCCGCTAATTTTAGAACTTTTTGCGCACATTGCAGAACACAACGTGAAAAACGACTCTAATCTTGTCAGCTGATATTGCACCTGATCTAATGCATAAAGATTTGAATTTCCTACAATTCTGGTTCTTGTATGACTTAAAGCTTCATCAAGCATTCTTTTCAGGAAGCCCATTCCCATTCCCGGGAACTGAAATCTGCTTCTGTGAAGAATATCAAGCATCATTTTAAGACCTGTAGATTCAGGAATTAATTTGTTGGCTTGAGGAACTTTGATATCAACTTTATTAAGACCGTAAGGAATCATGTAAAGTCCTGGATTATCATAATATTCCAAAACCTCAATATTTTGTTCAGGTTGATGAGTGTCTGCGATGAAGAAATCAACATCTCTGGATAGATTTCCTTCTGCATTGGCACTTCTTGAGGTAATCAGCCAGTAATTAGCTAAACCTGTAAGACCTTGCCAGTGTTTTGTACCTTTTACTTCATAAGAATCACCTTTCAACTCATTTTGAGTCTTCATATTTAAGGCATCACTTCCAAAGTCCGGCTCTGTGATCATCAAACCACCCATTGCACCATAATCTAAGAAATGCTTAAAAATATTTCCTTTAATCGATTCATTTCCGTATTTAGCTAATGGCTCAAGAAAAAGAGCGATGTTGATCCCAAAAGTTAATGATAATGGTAGAGATTCGTAAGAAGCGGCAGATAAAATCCCCAAACATTCTTTCACTTTCAGTCCGCGACCTCCAAATTCAGTGGGTACAGCAACAGAAAGCGGTTTTAGATTCATGATTTCTTTCCATACACTTGGCGGAAGACCTCTTGAAAGACTTAGCTGGTCGATGTTTTCTCTCTGAAAAAGATCATGGAGTGAAGTTTTAAAATGATCAAGAAATTCAGGGTAATTTTCCCCAGATAACTTGTTTGAAGATTCAGTCATACAAAATAAAAAAATATGTGCCGTATGCCATTGATACAGCGGAATTACTATATGAAGCGGATGGCACAATTTAAATCTAAATCAGTAGCTTCATAAAATCTGCGACCAAGATACAAATTTTTGGTCAGCTATTAAAGCACCAACTTAAAAATTGATGTATTATTAACGTAACATTATGATTATTATACAAATCTCAATCATTAACTGATATTTACCAGGAATATTTAAATGGAATCAGATTAATTAGAATAATTCTTCCTAATGAGTAATAAAATTAAAGATGCTTTTTAAGATTTTTTTCTAAATGACAAATAGCAAATAAATAAAGTTAAATTCACCAATACAGCAAAGGCATTTGATAGAATAATAGGTAATTCATTCTGAATAAATCCGTACCAAACCCAAAGAGAGAGCCCACAGATTAAGACCAAAATCATAACCCAAGATAAATCTTCAACGTTTTTTTCTTTGATAACTTTAATCAACTGAGGAATCATTGCTATTGAAGTGAGAAACCCCGCTACTATCCCTAAAATATTTACATCCATAACCTAAATATACTGAGTTAAACAGTAAGCGGCTATGACCTCAATCACAACCGCTTATTTTATTTTAAATAATTTAGCGATGCCTCTTCCCTCTTTGATGATAATCAACATTTTGAGGTTTCGCCTGATAATTTTTTGAAAGTTTATCATCATGCAAGTGACTAAAAGCATTGTTTGAATGAGGTTCATTTTCAAATTCTAAAGTATCGAAATGCACAACTTTACCATTTCTATACGCTTTACCTTCTGAATTACGATAAATTTGATTTTCCTTGTAGGTAGTTCCGTCTGGTGCAGTAAAAGTTTTTACTTTTTGACTCAGTTTCTTTCTTCTTTGATTAAGGAGAATTGCTGTACCTCCAGCGATCAACGCCAGAGCTATTTTTACTTTATTATTCATGTGATTTGTTTGACATTGATTAAACAAAACGCTTGCCATTAAAACTTACCCAAAGCTTTTCTTTATTTATATCATTTAAAAACTTCTTTGGTCTTAAAATTGAATAATAAAACGCAACATAAAATCACTAAAATAAAACAATATGGCAACTAAAACAGCAACAGTTAAAAAAACTACAGCTCCAAAAAAAACTGTAGCACCAAAAAAACCGACTGCTTCAAAAAGCACAGCATCAAAATCTTCTAAAACACCAGCTAAAAAAGATGCTTCTGCAGATCTCAGAGAATTCTTTGAAGACGCATTGAAAGACATCTATTGGGCAGAAAAAGCCTTGACAAAAGCACTTCCGAAAATGGAGAAAAATGCTACACATCCGGATTTGAAAAATGCAATTTCTTCACATTTAGCCGAAACTAAAGTTCATGTAATGAGATTAGAAGAATGTTTCAAGTCTTTAGGATTGAAGCCTGAAGCCAAAAAATGTGATGCCATGCAAGGATTATTAGATGAAGGAAATGGCATCATGGAAGAAACAAAAGCTGGCGCCATTCGTGATGTAGGAATCATTGCTGCTTCTCAAAAAGTAGAACATTATGAGATTGCAACTTACGGAAGTCTTGCAGCTTATGCGAAAGTTTTAAAAGAGAAAAAATGCCTAAGCAACTTTTTAGCAACTTTAAAAGAAGAAAAAAATTGCGATAAATTGTTGTCAACGATTGCAGACACAGCGCTGAACAGCAAGGCAAAATAGTTTTTCAAAACTAAATTAAGTCAAAAAAGAAATTCCTCAATATAAATTGAGGAATTTTTTATGGTATAATTGTCTATTCCTGAAATAACGATACACAAAAAAGAATCGTTATGAAAGAACCAGTGGAATCGCTTTATGTAAAGCGTACACAGAAAGATTACAGTTTGAGTTTTAAAGTTCAGATTGTAAAAGCAATTGAATCAGGAAAATTGGGAATTACAGAATGTCGTAAGAAATATGCGATACAATCTCGTTCCACGATTGTCAATTGGCTTAGAAAATACGGTAACTTTGATTGGGATAATCAAATACCAAGTTCTATGCAAAAAACTCCTGAACAAAGAATTATGGAATTGGAGGCTGAAGTAAAACTGCTTGAGAAACAAAAAGCCTTACTCGAAAGACAAGCCTACATTGCCGATAAAAAGGCTATCTTTTTCGATATGATGATCAACCTTGCTGAAAGCGAATACCATATCGATATCAGAAAAAACTCCGCATCCGCACAATCAACAACTTCCGCAGAACAGAAAAAGAAACCTTAGTTTTTACCTGTGGATTGTCCGGATTGGATAGACAAGTCTATTATAGAAGTTTGAAACGCAGCACAGTGCGAATGAGCAAAGCTCAACAAGTGGTCGCATTGGTGGAAGAAAAACGTATACTACAACCAAAGATTGGCGGTAAAAAGCTGTATTTTATGTTGAAAGAACCTTTAGGAGCTCTGAATATTGGCAGAGATAAGTTCTTTGGTATTTTACGGGCCAATCATTTACTGATTGTTCCAAAAAGAAGTTATCACGTCACGACCAACTCCCACCACCGCTTTAGAAAGCACAGAAATATGATATTGGACTATCAAATCACTAAACCCAATGAAGTTTGGGTGGCAGATATTACTTACATCGGAAACAGAAAGAATCCGAGTTATTTAAGTTTAATAACAGATGCATATTCCAAGAAAATTGTTGGGCATCACGTTGCGAATAATTTAAATACAGAAAGCAGTTTAATTGCATTGAAGAAAGCTTTAAAAAATAAAAAAGTGAATTTAGAATCGTTAATCCATCATTCTGACCGTGGTCTGCAGTATTGCTCTAATGAATACCAAAGATTATTGGGAAAGCACAACATCAATTGTAGTATGACGCAAAACTCAGACCCCTACGAAAATGCAGTGGCAGAAAGGATTAATGGAATTTTAAAACAAGAATTTGATATTGATAAATACGATATGGAAACAAAATTAAGAAGAAGGGTTGTAAATGAGTCAATTCAAATATACAATGAAGTAAGACCTCATTTTTCAAATCATTATTTAACCCCAAACCAAATGCACGAACAGTCCGTATTGAAAATGAAAACCTATAAAACAAAAAACCAAAGCAAAAACGTTTTTGCTTTGGTTTAATTATTTATTTTTGACCTATAATCTGTATCGATTTTTTAGGACGGGACAAATTATAAAAACATTGAAGCTTTTATATTAATTATTTAAAATAAGCAGATTATTCAGTTCACTTTTGAAGCACCCTAAAATAAATTCCGCATAGTACAATTGCGCATTCAATGCCTGAGTCTTTGGATGAAGCTCTAGTTTTTTTGATACAATAATTTCACCTTTGTAAGCAATTGTATAATGTGCGTAAACACTGTACGTAGAATGTCTTACAGGAGTACAATACCCTGTTGTTGCAATTGACCAATCGCTTTCGAATAATTTCGCAACATTCAGCGCCATCGTGTCTGCTATATTTTCTGATACGCAATCGCTATTTTCAGCCTCCCGCTTGTCTACATTTAAAAGTCTCACTTTTTCCGCTAAAGTAAATACGGTCATTCCACCTTTATAAAACATTGATGCATTGGGCATTTGTGAAAAAGCCAATTGAAGCATTCCGGAAGTTACACTTTCGGCAACGGCAACTGTTTCGCCTGTTGTCATCATATATTCACTGATGTATTCTAATATTTTTTTTTGAAATTCCATAATAGTAAAATTTTAGTTTGATTAAATTTTAGCACCTGCAATCTCATGTTCATGTAAGAAAAATGAAGAACGAAAAACTGCTGCTTTCATAATATATTGTACTGGTTGTAATGAGAAGCTATCTATTTCTATGCCATAGAGTTACGCTCTTTCTCAAGATCCCAAACTCTGTGTTTTGCGATAGCCGAAATAAATTTCTCGTCAGAATCACCTCCTGAAGTATTAATAATTGCAGGGTCTTCATGTTTTTTGGTGCTGATTCTGGTTGCCTTATAAATTTCGTCAGTATCTTTCCCAAAATAGATTGCCTTGCAATGTTTGTACGCTTCGTTGATAAATTCTGTAACAATCGGTTTTCTTTCCGGATGCATCAATTCCTTAGCAGATTTTTCACCTGCACACACATATAAAGCATCAAAAGATACACTTGCTGTACTTGTAATCGAATGTTTTGGTTCAAATTTAGTTCCGTCATCTGCTTTCACCGGCGCAACACTTGGTGCAATAATCTGAACAATCGCTCCTTCACTTTCCAGCTTACTTTTTAAAGATTTTACAGCCTGAGTATTTACTCCGTCTGCCATGATAAAACCAATCACACGACTTTCTATTGTATCTTTCACTGTATTCTTCATGCTTAGAGCTTTCGAACTTTTAGTTTCCGGCTCTCTTTCTTCGCTTTGTAAACTTGCGGCATCGGCATCTGCAGGAATGCTTTGGTTTGGCATATCCAATTTTTTAACTTCTACGCCTACTTTTTCGGCAACATTCGCAGCAAGTTCAGCATCAATAAAAGCTAATTGCCCTACTACTCTTTCTCTGATTTCTAAGATGGTCACTTTTGACAATTCAAATACCAAAGCATTCTGAAGGTGAGTTTTTTCCGGTGCAGACTGACTGTTTAAAAACATTTTTGCCTGAGAATAATGATCAACAAAACTGTCGCTTCTCGCTCTTATTTTATGCCCGTCTACCCTTTCGTTATTTGAAGTAAATCCGCCGTCTCTCATCATTGCCTGAAAAGGACATCCACCACCGATAGAATTAGGTTCATAACTAACTTTTCCTTTTACGATCTGCTGTCTCATATGACCGTCACGCTGATTGTTGTGAACTGTATTGATCGATCTGTTGATCGGAATTTCGTGAAAATTAGGCGATCCTAATCTTGATAACTGTGTATCTGTGTAAGAAAATAATCTTCCTTGTAAAAGCGGATCATTAGAAAAATCGATTCCCGGCACTAAATGCCCTGGGTGAAATGCCACTTGCTCTGTTTCTGCAAAAAAGTTATCCGGATTTCTGTTTAAAGTTAAAGTTCCAACGATTTGTACAGGAACTAATTCTTCAGGAACTAATTTTGTAGGATCCAGAAGATCAAAATCAAAATCGTGCTCATTTTCTTCAGGAATAATCTGTACTCCAAAATCCCATTCAGGAAAAGCACCATTTTCAATAGATTCCCAAAGATCTCTTCTGTGGAAATCCGGGTCTGTACCTGAAATTTTCTGAGCTTCACTCCAAGCGACTGAATGTACCCCTAATTTAGGTTTAAAATGAAATTTAACGAAATGAACAGCACCTTCACTATTGATAAATTTAAATGAATGCACCCCGAAACCCTCCATCATTCTGTAGCTTCTCGGGATGGCACGGTCGCTCATTGCCCACATAATCATATGCATACTTTCAGGCATTAATGATATAAAATCCCAAAATGTATCGTGCGCTGAGGCAGCCTGCGGAATAGCATTATCAGGTTCTGGTTTTACTGCGTGTACCAAGTCCGGAAATTTCATCGCATCCTGAATAAAGAATACTGGAATGTTGTTTCCTACCAAGTCATAATTCCCTTCTTCAGTATAGAATTTTACCGCAAAACCTCTTACGTCTCTTGCTAAATCTGTACTTCCTGCGCTTCCGGCAACCGTAGAAAACCTTACAAAAACAGGTGTTTCTTTATCAACATCATTTAAAAATTTTGCTTTAGTGTATTTGGCTAAACTTTTATTCAGCTTAAAAACCCCGTGAGCACCAGAACCTCTCGCATGAACAATCCTTTCTGGAATTCTCTCGTGATCAAAATGCGTAATTTTTTCTCTTAAAATAAAATCCTCAAGCAAAGTCGCACCTCTTTGATCAGTCTTTAGTGAATCCTGATTGTTGTTAACTTTTAATCCCTGATTGGTTGTCAGTTTCGTATCTTGATTATCTGTTGTGTGATCTTGAAGCTGATCCAGCTTTTCGTTTGTTCTAAAGTCTTTATTGTCCATATTATATAGTTTGATTTTTTAAAAATTCTTCTGTGAAATCCTGCCATTGAATTTTGCTTCCTCCAAAAATTCCTCCGCTTGCTACAAATAAATTCCTCAAAACATCCATAAATCCTACTTTGATTGTATTGGGTTTTTCATTTCTTCCATGAATACTCAATTGCAGAGTTTTATCTTTTTTGGCCAGAATAAAAGTATTGGAAGCTTCACCTGTATAAAAATGCGCTATGCTACCACTCGAATTGTCGGGACAAGAATGGGGTTTCATCTGTAACAAAAAGGCTTTTATTTCTTTCTGTTCTATTGACTGAATTTGATTGACTTTTACCCAATCAAAACCTTTTCCTAGATTATTTTTCGGAGCAGGCATTTTTATTTTTATCAAATCATTCAGCTGAGCAATTGCTGACTTATCATTTTCATTGTGGTAGATACAAAACTCGGTTGGGTTTTTACCTGCATTTACTTTCCAATTATTTATTTGTAATAGCTTTTGTGATAGTTTCCTAAACTTGTCGAAAGCTTCAGTTTCAGAATTACAAAGTAGAAAGGATATTGCATTGTTTTCAGAGCCATTATTGTTGATAGGTATCAAATGCTGAACATCTATTTTGTATTTCATATTTTTAAAAATGCGTGAATGATTAAAATAATTTTGTAAACTGTCTTATTCCAGTTAACAACGTAACAAAGCATCATTATTACGCTGAGAAAACTTTTCCTGGAATTTCAGTTATGAAATGAACCGCTAAAATCTCAGTTATTTAGCAGAATCTTTCTTCAAAGATGCAGTATCAGATTTTGGAGCCGCAACCAATGTATCTATAGGAGCAGACATCGGAATCTTGCTTACAGTATCAGAATTCGTGATTGAATCTGAATTGGTCGCAGTGTTTTGCGATTCTTTTTTGCAACTCATCAGAGTAAAACTCGTGACAAGCAGTGAGAAAAATATCGTTTTCATATTTTGGTATTTGGTGTATTTCAAATGTATAAACTAATCTTACGCTTGTTTTATGATTTGAATCACAATTTATTATTCATATAAATATTAAATTATAATTAAATTTTTCAAAACCATAATATTTTAATAACAATTGCAACACTTAATTTTATACATTAATAATGCCAATATGAAATTTTTATGTTTTATTTCGGATAATCTATTCTTTAGGCACAAAATTTGGAAATAACATTTAAACAAATGATAAGAAAGAAAGTAAACTAAACCAAATTCACATCATATTAATAAATGAAATCTCTAAACGTATTGTTTAGGGATTTTTGTTTGATGAAATATTTAAATCATGAATTTATTCGCAATTCAGATAAACACTAAAACCATTATCATGGAAACAAAGGTTTTACAAAAGAAAATTTTATAAAAACTGAATTAGCATTATCCGTTGGAATACTTATCCGTGAGGGGAGCAATCTGATTATTGAACAGAAAAATGAAGAGGAAGTTATACGGTCATTCAAATTCCTATTAAAAGACATAATGAAAGCATCTTTATTGCCGTGCAAAAGACGGTTGACGGCAGAATAATTTTTAACTAAAAAAATCCCCATTTCTATTTAAAAAATGGGGATTAATTTATACAATCTATATTATTGGATTTTTGTCTTTAATAAGATAAGTTTCATACAAGTCTTTTCGCCTGTCGTTCAGAATCTGAACCGAACCGTGATAATGAAGATCTTTTAACAGATTTAAATCTACATCCACAATCAATGTCATCTCTGTATTTGGCGTCGCCTCACCTTTCACCGCATTGGATGGAAAAGCAAAATCTGAAGGCGTAAATACAGCAGCCTGACCAAACTGAATATCCATATTGTTAACACCCGGCAAATTCCCGACACAGCCTGCAATCGCTACATAACATTCGTTTTCAATAGCTCTTGCCGCAGCACAATGACGCACTCTCATATACGCATTCTGAGTGTCGGTAAGATAAGGAACAAATAGAATTTTCATTCCCTGATCGGCTAATAGTCTTGGCAATTCCGGAAATTCAACGTCGTAACAGATCACCAAACCAATTTTACCACAATCGGTATCGAAAACTTTGATTTCGCTGCCGCCTTTCATTCCATAATATTTCCTTTCGTTTGGCGTAATATGAATTTTTCTATATTCATCAATCCGCCCGTCACGATGCAAAAGGTAACTTACATTATATAAATCATTATTTTCAAAAACTGGCATACTTCCGGAAATAATATTGACATTGTAGCTGATCGCCAATTGAGAAATTTTAGTTTTAATCTGATCCGTAATTTTTGCCAACTCAATCATACTGTCACGCTCCGAAAGATTATTGAAGGGCGCAAGCAAAGGTGTGTTAAACAACTCCGGGAAAAGCACAAAATCTGACTTGTAATCTCCCATCACATTTACAAAAAACTCCACCTGCTCATAAAATGCATTGATATCTTTGAAATGCCGCATCTGCCACTGCACCAAACCTAATCGAATGGTACTATCCTGCATTGTATTTGGTTTCTTGCTGTAATAAATATTATTCCATTGAAGCAAAACAGCATTTTCTCTGGAAGCCTCATCTTCAGGTAAATATTTTTTCAGAACTCTGATCGGTAAAAAATTATTGGAAAGCTGAAAAGAAAGCACAGGATCATAAATTTCTTTATCCCTTACCCTTCTGATGTATTCTCTTGGGGAAATCTCGTGACTGTATTTATGATAATCCGGAATTCTTCCACCGAGAATAATTGATTTTAAATTTAATTGTTCACACAATTCTTTTCTTGCATCATAAAGCCTTCTTCCCAATCGCAATTCACGATAAACGGGATCTACGAAAATTTCAATTCCGTACAATACATTTCCGGTTGAAGAATGGGTATTAAAAGTATAGTTTCCTGTAATATCACTGTAAGTATGCTCATCATCGAATTCTTCATAATTAACCACGATAGAAAGTGCAACAGCAGCAATTTTCCCGTCAACAGTGATACAAATCTGGCCGGCTTCAAAAATTTTAGTGAGTTTTAAAATGCTTTTCTTAGACCAAACGTATTCGGACATTTTCGGATAAGCCCGCCGCATTGCCGAAACCAATTCATCATAATCATCAATATTCAGTGTACGAGTATCTATCTGCATAAATTTATTTTTACTAAAGTTAAGGAAATTTGCGAGAACAGAGGGCGGAAGACTGCTTAATAAAAGTTAAAGTATCTGAGGAAATTGAGAATTTTTAAAATAAATTTCACAAAATTCTAATAAAGTCTAAGTAATTTAAAAATAGAAATATGAATTTTACAACTTCAGCATATTACATTATAAACATTTGAATAATAACCATTTACAACATATAAAATCCGTATCTATTTATAAATTACTACGTAAATATTTATAAATGCACCCAACATCACCTTGCAATAGATTGTAAAACTTTATACTTTAGCACTATAATAATTAACAGACAAGATACAAAGCAACTAACATTATCTTATCAAAATTGAACATTCATCATTATCACATTAAAATATATTGTTTCATCACTTAGTTTCTATTAGTAGTATGCCCAGATTTCACAATCTGGGCATCTACTTTTATATTCGTTAAAAAACTTTTACTCTTTATTCACCAACTTCTAATTCCTTGACTCTTTTTTTGATAAAATCAACGGGTCTTATTCCGTTTATTTCAAGAAAAATATTAGAGAAACTTTGCCTATTGCTGAATCCAGAAGCTGAAGCAACATGCTCGATCGAGTATTTCCTCCATTCTTTATCATGATAAATTTTTTGCGTAGCATAATTGATTCTAAGAACATTAATGTAAACGCTAAAATTACTTCCCTTATATTCATTAATAACTTGTGAAAGATAAGAAGTATTGGTTTTAAAGTGTTCTGCTAGTTTTTTCAGTGTTAATCCACGTTCAAGGAAACCTTCATTAGCTTCAAAAGCACTGATATCTTTCAATAATTTTTCTACAATATTCTGATCGAGTTTTACGTTTTTACTTTCATCGAATTTTAACGGTTCATTGACAGCAATAGTATCAGACAATTTTTCATCTTCTATTTTCACCAATAACTCTTCATACTTTTGCTGTATTTGTTTTTGTTTTCTGTCTCTGTAAAACATCATAAAACCAAGCAACATGATAACAATACCGCAAATAACCAGTAATCCAATACCTAAAGTGTTTGTCTTTTCGAGATTTTCTTTTACCTCTAATAATTGTTTCGTATCGTAATCTTTGTAAATACGAGTGGATAGATACTTGAAATCTGAAGATATAATACTGTCTACTTTCAGAAGCTGATTGGTGTAATACAATTCATTTTCAGAATTGTTTTGCTTTTTATAGTAATTAATAAGCTCTTCGTAATTACTCCGTAATTCAGGAAGTATGAATTGATGTTTATTAAATATAGAATCTACCTTTTTATAATTTTCAACACCTAATTCTTTATCACCAAGATTAGTATAACTTTTTCCTTTATAAAAGTAAACATAAGATGCCCAAGTGAAATCATTTACTTTCAGAAGACCTGGAAGCGATTGATTAAATTCTAAGATAGCTTCTTTATATTTTTTTTTTGAAAATTTTAATACACCTAAACTTTTCTTAAAGTAGCTGTTTTCAAGGCTAAAGTCTTTAGTTTTAGGAGATGACTCTTCAGCGAGTTTAAGAAGCTTTTGCACCTCATCAAATTTCCCTAGAGCCTGATAGCATATAATTGCCTGGTGAAGTGAATTGAGATACCCTTTTTTATTATTATAAATTAGGTTTTCATGAAAATCACCTTTAGCATTGGTTTCAAAGTAAGCAATACACTCCTTAAAAATCTGCAAAGCCTCGTCATAGTAACCCAAATAACTTTTTACAACACCGATGTGATAAAGATTCGAATATTTTAAAAAACCATTTTTAGAATCCTTAAGATACTCGTAAGCAGTAAGATATTGATTGAGTGCTAACTGAAACTTTCTGTGGTTGAAATAATATATAGAACCTTTACTTAAGTACGAATCGCCAATGAGATCTGAATTTTGTGATTGCTTCGCAGCTGCTATAGCACTGTCTGCATACTTTAGTTTATTTTCTTTAGAAAAATAAATTGCATCCTTATATCCTTGAAAAAGCTCAGAAAAATTATTATCTATCTTTGATTGATTAATTGACTGATTAATATAAGCAAAAGCCTGCTCATCATTCTCATCATAATTCCAGTATTTTTTCCTTAGATCAGAATGAAAATCCTGTGCAAACAAAAAAGACAGGATCAAGCAGAAAAATAAAGAAAAATTTTTTTTTACCATTACATCTTTATCTGTGTAAAACATAACCAAAAGTAAGGAAAATCATCTACTATCACAACCTATTAGATAAAATAATATCGCACGACAAAAATACCTATAACAAAATGGTTTTCAAAGCATTAAACATCTTTATTCACGTAAATATTTATAAATTGTTACAGTGTACTGGTAAATTTAACCCCTATTGTTTAGGTTTGCTATATATTCGTCAATATATTTGTAGTAGAAATTAAAACTACATTAAAAAGATTACGTCATGATAAAAAAAATATTTTTTCTAAGTTTTTTATCCTTAGCAGTTTTATCAGCAGTATCTTGTCGTACAGACGAAGACATACAGGATGAAAGTTATCTTGATAGCAAAGTCATTAATAGTATGAAGCTTTCTGAGAAAGCAAGATTTTCTGACAGTACAACTCTAATGATGAAAGAAGATTCCATTCTTGTGATAATGCCGAATGACCCTCCAAGAAGCGGCACTCACTTTAAAGGTATCGATTCTTTAATCATCATTAATCCTAGATGACGGATTTGCTAGTGTATTTTAAATGCTCGCACCAAACTTTTGTATATATCGAAAAAAGCAAAACTAAGTATAGTTTTGCTTTTTTTCATTAAGCACAAGTTGATATGTGTAATAAATAGAATTATTTTTATATAATGATGACAAATTTCAAAGTTATTTGGATCTTTTACAAAAAATTGCTCCTTCCTGCAGTTTTGTTTTCATTATTTCTCAATTTTGTAGCAGGTATGAGCTATAAAAGTTTTGGATTATGTTTTTTATTAATTTTTCCTTTGATGCATTTTTTTATTTATGAAATGAGACTGAAAAATGAATATCATTTTTATGCAAACTTCGGGTTTTCACAAACTTTTTTATGGGCAATTACGCTGTCTTTTGGATTCATCATCAAAACAATATCAGTATTTTTATGAGTATACTTCATATTGACAGCATCACAAAATCATTCGGTGAAAAAAAAATTTTACAAGATGTTTACTTGTCTTGTGAAACTGGTAAAATAGCAAGCATCTTAGGCAGAAACGGATGTGGTAAATCAACATTATTTCAGATTATTTTCGGGAAAGTGAAAAGTGACACCCAATACATTAAATTTAATGATATTATTCTTAAAAACCAGTTTGACAGAAAAAATAGAATTGCCTATTTGCCACAATATTCTTTTTTACCTAAAAATGTAAAAATTGAAAATTTAATTAAGCTATTCTGTAATGAAGAGAATTTTCAAAAACTTATAGATTCAATTCTAATTAAACCTATCATTAATACAACACCCAACAAAATATCAGGCGGCGAGCTCAGACTTTTAGAAGTTTTACTCATTATATATTCGTCAGCAGAATTTATTTTACTTGACGAGCCATTTCATAGTCTTTCTCCGAAAATTGTTTCAATAGTAAAAGATTTGATTAAAGAACAGTCACAGTTCAAAGGTTTTATCATTTCTGATCATTTATACCAAGATGTTTTAGACATTTCTGACGAGGTATATTTGTTATCTGATTCTTATTTGAAACCCATAAAAGATTTAACAGAATTGAAAAGGTTTAGAGCCTGTTTAAAAATTAAATTAGAAAAAGTTATATGGCGTTTATCTTTATAAAATAAACGTATAAAAAATTGATTGTCAGTTGTTTATGTGTTTTATTTTTCGTAACTTGTTGGTAACTAATCAATTAAGCTACATTGAAACACTACTCTACAAACATTTCTGACAATCAGTGGCAATTTATAAAAAAGACTTTGAACCTCAATAATAGAAAACGAAAATATGATTTAAGAATCATTTGGAACGCCATTATGTATTTAGTGAAAACCGGATGTCAATGGCGGATGTTGCCTGGTGATTTTCCCAAATGGGAGTTGGTTTATTATTATTACAGCAAATGGGCAAATGCAGAGGATTTTGATCTGCTTCTTTCGAAATTACGAGAAACAGTCAGATTAAAACTAAATCAAAATAGAGAACCAAGTCTAGGCATAATGGATAGTCAAAGTGTAAGATGGGGAAACAATCGTTCATTAAATGGTTTTGATGGGAACAAAAAAGTAAAAGGCATTAAAAGACATGTGGTGGTTGACAAAAACGGATTTTTATTAGCAATAATGGTTACTGTAGCCAATATTCATGACAGTAAAGCTGTAGATTTTCTCATGAGAACTTTGGCGTATTTCTTAAGTCCGGTGAAGATTATTCTTGCGGACGGCGGTTATAGAGGAGAAATCACAGAACAGGTGAAAAATAAATTTGGTTATTTGATCAATGTGGTCATGAGAAGTGATGAAAAGAAATGGGAGTTTAAACCCATTTCTAAAAGATGGATTATTGAACGGACTTTTTCCTGGTTTGATAACGACCGAAGATTGTGCAGGAATTATGAACTGCTAATGGAAAATTCAGAAAATATGGTCAAATTATCTGCCATAAAAAATTTATTGTATAAAATTTAAACAGGCTCTTAATTATCTTCCGAAAAATATTTAATTTATATCTTTGAGCTATAAATATTCTTTATAATGACTTTTATAAACAAAGCAATTTATCTATCGGTATTCAGCATATTTTCTTTTTCGTTGATTTTTGCACAAAACAAAGTTCCTTTTGGTGTGGTAAAAGCTGAGGAAGGTTATGCGATGGTACGTGTACACAAAGAAGATTACCGTAAAATCGTCGACAAAATCAGAATGAAAAGAGGTGATGTTTTTGTTTATGTAAAACCAGCTCCCGGCGAAACAGAATGGATTTGGATAAAATATCCTGAAAAAGCAGAAATAGAAAAACCTTTCGTACGATACGACAGCCTTACTAAAGAAGGCATGGTCAACAAGAACCGTATTGCCTTTATTGATCAGCTTCCACAATACACGCCATCAAAATCTAAGAACGGAAAATCATTGATTTTCACCGACAACAGCAATCCTAAAATCCCTACAGCACAAAGAAGTAAAGTGGTGATTGACATTTATCCTTCTAATGCAGGTTTCCGTAAACAGGTAAAAGATGCTGACGGAAATATTGCAACCATCGACAAAGTAAAACCGTGGGGAATCGATAAAGAATTGCCTGAGGGAATGACCGAAATAAAATCGATCAGAGTGCAGCAACCCGGAAGAGGTTCTGTGTTTGTACGAGAAGCAATTAAAAATATGTTTCAGCCAACCATGGATTTTGAGAACATTGGGGTAACATCAATCGATAATGACCATATTTTTCTATATATGATCAATGGTTCGGGAGCGAATAGGTACACCACACTATGGACCATCAAAGAAGGAAAAGTAATCAGCCAGATTATTTTTAAAAATCCCGAATAGTTAAGTATTTATCATTATTTTTACACCCGAAAAGTATTAAGCTTTTGGTCTTATACTATTTGCTTATAGTTTTCAGGAAATTGGTTCTGCCTAACCGCAGATGAAAAGGGAATCGTGTGAAAATCACGAACTGTCGCGCAACTGTAAAGTAACAGAAGTCTTTATTAAAATCCACTGTGCAAAAGGCATGGGAAGGAAATAAAGATGTTACAAGTCAGGAGACCTGCCTATTTCTTTAGACAAAAAACTTTCGCGATTTGAAGTTTGTTGATCTTATGGTTTATCTCAGGAATTTCTTGTTCCTGATCTTTCTGTTTGTTTCAATATATTTCATTTTCGCTTTAATTTAATAATGAAATATGACTACAGAAGAAAGAATTGAAGCTTCCGAGACCCGAATCTTTAAAGCGGTTTTTCCAAATACCACCAATCATTACGACACCCTTTTCGGAGGTACTGCAATGCAGCTGATGGATGAAGTTGCCTTTATTACCGCTACCCGTTTTGCAAGAAAAAGAGTGGTAACAGTAAGCAGTGATAAAATTGATTTTAAAAAACCAATTCCTGCCGGGACGATTGTTGAATTAATCGGGAAAGTAATTTATGTCGGAAAAACCAGTATGAAAGTGAATGTCGAAATCTATACTGAGCAAATGTATTCTTATGAAAGGGAAAAAGCTATTGTAGGTGATTTTACTTTTGTGGCCATTGATGAATTTAAGAAACCAATTCAAATATTATAAATTCAGAGCGGTTTCGGCGGGCCTTTGGCCCGCCGAAACTATTTTCAAAGCGAATATTTTCATTGTTATAAATCATCAACTAAAATCTCCAATCTTATATCAATAGGAATTGTCGTGATAATCAAAATATTATTTTCTTCATCACGGATTTCTACATCGGCATCAGAAAAACTTCCGTCAGGATTTTTTTTCTTTACCCTTACATCTTTTGCACTCAAAAATTTCTTAGGAACTGAGAGTGTGTAGTTATTCTCACTTTGATGATAGTTTAGCTCTTCTCTGCTGTAATCTTTTATCTGCATAATTTTTTTAAGCTATATAACAATCTGTACACCAAAGTTTTTAAGATTAATTTAAACTTATCTCAAAACCTTTTCAGTTTCAAGATTTTTAATCATTAAAAACTGAAAAGCCTCACCCATTTCATCAGAAGCTCTGCTGATGGCATTTTCGAGCATATTTCTTACTTGTTTTTCGGTTATTGCTGCTTCAGTCCAGCTTTTTCCGGAAGTATGAGAATTGAGAATAAAAGGCATAATTCTATCGATAGCACAAGCGAAAATTGCATCTGGAGTTTGTTCTTCTTCAAATTCCAGCCAAAGGTTGAAAAATTCTGAACGAATGGGTTCATCTAAAATTCCAAAAATATTTTGAGCAGACAATTTTTCTCTTTCAAATTTACCCACCATTGCAGCTTCATCAAAAAGGAAAGTATCACCCGCTTCAATTTCTACCAAATCGTGAATTGAAAGCATTCTGATGACTCTCAATAAATCTATATCTGCTCTGTTTTTAGCATAAGGAAATAGAATTTGAGCTAAAATGATAATTTGCCAGGAATGTTCAGCAGTATTTTCTCTTCTTGAATCGTCTGCGTTGTAATTTCTTCTTTGTACATTTTTTAAAGCATCAATTGCCAAAATAAAATCAATTTCTTTCTGTATTTTCATCTTTCGTTTCTTTATAATAAACTTCTCTTGGGTATCTCGTAGTTTTTGTGAACCATTTGTAATCTATAAACTCACTTTTCTTTGTGATAACTGTTTCCCGATCTCTGGTGTCTTCTTCAAATTCATATATTTTTAAAGGATCTCTTTCCAGAATAACATTATATTCTTTGGTAATATATAAACAACATCCTGATTTTAAATACACAATCAATCTTTTTCTTTCAGAATCTACGGTAAACATTGCTGAATTATCTTTTACCAAAGTTGTCATTCCTTCATTCATTAAAAACTGTTTTTGATTGGAATCAAAAATATAAGTATCATATATCAAGTTTCCTGAAAATCTGTTGATCAAAGCTAGATCTTCTAAACCGTCTAAATTAAAATCTTCAAAAATTAAAGATTGCGGCTCTTCATCAAATTCAACCTTTTTTAAATTTAATGAATCTGATTCAATGGTAAAAGTAAAATTTTCTGAAGTTAAGGTTGGAAATTTTTCAGATGTTTTCCTATCCATTTAAAGTGATTGTTGATTTCCCAAAACATTCTTTTTCATTACATGTGGCTATATCAATGCTCACATGATAATTTTTAGAGATTTCATTTAATTCAAAATGATTCTGAGCCCAACATAAAGTTCCAAATAGACTTAACAGGTAGAAAAATTTGTACTTCATGATTTTTAGCTGTTTTTTAAGCATCAACTTAACATAATATATGACAAAAATATAAAATTTCGGTTCCAAAATATCTTTTTTCATAAAATTAATTCAGAACACAAAATCATTTTAAAATTTATACATCTGAAAACCAATACTTTAAATTAATTTTAAAAATAATTTCACTACTTTGTATTGCATATTACCATTTTAATTACATATCTTTGTAATGTAGAATTAGAGAAGGTTTAACTAGCTAGAAACTGAAAACTGATTTTATATAACTCAATAACAAAAACTTACTAAAGATGAATACTGAAAATACCAAAGCGCAAATGCGAAAAGGGATTCTGGAATTCTGTATTTTGAGTCTTATCAACAATCGCGAAATGTATGTTTCTGATTTAATAGATGAACTGAAAAAAGGAAAACTGGATGTCGTGGAAGGAACCCTCTACCCTCTTTTAACAAGATTGAAAAACGGTGAATTTCTTTCTTACAGATGGGAAGAATCTACAGGAGGCCCGCCAAGAAAATACTACCAAATAACAGAAAAAGGCAAAACTTTTTTAGCTGAATTGCAAAATACCTGGAAAGAACTGACAGATTCTGTGAACCAAATCACTCAAAAAATTTAAAAAAACAAAGCTATGAACAAGACACTCTCAATAGGACTCGCAGGTTTTTCTTTTACAATAGAAGAACACGCATATATAAAGCTCAGCGATTATCTTAACGCTCTTAGAAGCTCACTAGAGGCTTCGGAAGCAGACGAGGTAATGCACGATATAGAAATCAGAATGGTAGAAATCTTCAGAGATACTTTAGGAAAACGTGAAGTAATCAACGATGCTGATGTAGAAAAGGTAATTGCTCAAATTGGTTCTCCTGAAAAAATCGAAGAACAGGAAGAAGCTTATTATTCTGAGAAAAATACAAACTCAAATAAAAATAACTTCTCAGGAACTACACAAACTGACAAAAGACAACTGTTCCGTGATCCTGAAAGACAAAAGATTGCCGGAGTTTGCGCAGGTTTAGCCGCTTATTCAGGAATGGATATTACTTGGATGAGATTAATCTGGGTGGGTGCATTTATCTTTCTTTGGGTAGCACCGGGATCATCTTTCTTAGTAGTTATTTTATATTTCATTCTTTGGGCTGTTTTACCGCAAGCAGAGACCGCATCAGATTTTTTGAAAATGAAGGGAAAGCCTTTAAATTTTGACAACCTGAAAGAAGAATCGAGCAAAATTGTACAGTTTGCGAATGAAACTACTACCAGAGCCGGAGAAATTTACATTGAAAACAAACCTCATATCAATAATGCAGGAAGCGGTGTTTGGAATATTCTAAAATATTTAATAGGTGCATTATTTGTCTTTTTTGCATTTGGAAGCATCATTGGAGTATTTGTCTTATTTGGTCTTTTCGGAATAGATTCAGACTTTCCTGGCGCTAACGAGATGAAGTTCTATTTTGATGACGATGGGTTGTACACTGTATTTACTGCATTAATCATTATAGCATCATTGATTCCTGCAATACTATTCAGTTTGCTAAGTATCAAAATTTTCTCTCCAAAAACTAAATTGAGAAATATCGGCTGGGTAATCGGAGTTCTTTTTCTTGCGGTTATAGCATTAGGTACTTATTTTGGAGTGAGCATGGCAAAAAGAGAAATGTTTCTGAAAGGACAAAAGGAAGACACCGAAGAGGTAGCCATCAATACTTTATCTGATACCATTTATGTGGATATGAAAAGTGTAACAATCCCGCAAAACTTTACTGCATACGACGATGATCTTTTTTCTGATAAAATCTCTGTTTACGAGAAAGACTGGGTACATGTAGATGTTACAAGAAAAGCAGATATCAAAACCCCTTATTTAATTATTAAAAAGGAGGCGAAAGGATACAATATTCCGCTTAATGCAAATGTTCCTGTAGAAATTGTTGGTAACAAAGTGATTCTTCCAAATTATATTAAATATCCTTACGATCACCGTTTCAGAGATTACAGTATTGATTATGAATTGGTAATTCCTCAGAATGCAGTAGTTATTCCTTTAAAGAAAGACGGGATCAATTTTGACGGAGATACAGACGGAAACGGAATCAACGATAATGAAGAGGAAGATGACAACGGTGACGATGAAAATGGCAATATTTCAATTGAGAAAAATAAAATCTCTATCAACGGTTCTACCATAGAATACAGCGATAGCGACAGAGACAGCGTAATCATCAACGGCAAGAAGTATCAAAAAGATGAAGCCAAAAAGATTATGGATACAATGAAGATGAACATTGATAAAATAAAAGATGTGGACATCAAAATAAAAGACGGAAAAAAAGAATATTCTATCAAAACCAAATAATTAAACTTGAGAGAGTGGCGGAAGGTGTGGATGTAGAGCAACCGTTTGAAACCCACACCCTTCTACTCTCAAATAAATAGCAAAAATTTTCATTAATAAGTGGTTTATATGCTAAAATAGTCTTATATTCGTAAAAAATTTAACCAATACAAAAACATCAAATCATGGTACAATTAGTTTTAGAAATTGCAGTAAAAATCGCAGATTTAATCAGCAGATTATTTTAAGAGCCATAATATTTCAATATATTTGTAGAGTATAACCATTATTGGTTATACTTTTTTGTTTTAAATTTAAATTCATGAAAAAGCTATTAGGCAAATTGATATTAAAAATATTGGGTTGGAAAGTCGTTATTCAAGGCGATGTCAACAGCCTGAACCGTTGTATTCTGGTTGTAGCACCACACACTCACAACATGGAATACATATTAGGAAATCTTGCTTACTGGACATTAGAAAAGCCACTAAAAATCATCATTAAAGATGCTCATACAAAAGCCTGGTATGGTTCTCTTGTACGAGGTTTGGGAGGTATCGGTATCGACAGAAGCCAAAAAAACGACTTAATCAACTTTGTTGCAAATGAATTTAAAAAAGATGATTTCAGTTTAGTAATCACACCGGAAGGCACCAGAAGTTGGGTTCCGAAATGGAGAAAAGGCTTTTATCACATGGCTCTGGCAGCAAAAGTTCCTATCGTTTTAGCGGCAGGAGATTTCAAAAGAAATATTGTTTACTTAGGTTACACTATTCCCTATGAAAGATTAAAAACTGCATCTTTTATCGAAATAATGGAAGAAATTCAAAATTACTATATCAAAAACGACATCGGGCCGAAAATACCAGCCAATTGGAATCCGAACATTGTAGGCAACGATGCAGAAGTTAGAAGTTAGAAGTTAGAAGTTAGAAGTTAGAAGTTAGAAGTTAGAAGTTAGAAGTTAGAAGTTAGAAGTTAGAAGTTAGAAGTTAGAAGCGAAATTACTCATTACCGATTACTCATATAAAATATGGATACAGAAGGCAAAACAAAAGAAGAAATTTTAGAATTCATCAACAATTGGGGCGAGGAAACTTTTGCAAAGACCCTTGATATACAATTTATTGACATCGATCTTGAGAACGAAACGCTTACCGCAACAATGCCAGTTTCACCAAAAATCCATCAGCCTTTCGGAATTATGCATGGTGGCGCAAGTTGTGTTTTAGCAGAAACGATGGGCTCTAGTCTTTCTAATATTTTCATTGATGGGAGCAAGTATTTCGGAGTGGGAACAAATATCAATTCCAATCATTTACGAAGCAAAAAAGATGGTATCGTAACTGCGGTTGCAAGATTTATACGAAAAGGAAAGACTATGCATGTTTCTGAAATTGAAATACGTGACGAAAAAGGTCAGTTGATTAATCATACAACCATGACGAATAACATCATTAACAGATAATATTTAAAGTAAAAATACTGAAGGCTCAAATTATTTGAGTCTTTTTTTATATACTTGCTGCAACCTTTTGAATTTTTTTCATCTTATAATTGTAACCAAAAAATTATTTATTATGAAAAATTATCTACTTCTATTCTTTTGTTCGGTTTTCTTTATCTTAAACTCTTGTAACGATAATGAAGAAAATACTGATTATAAAACTTCCATAAACGTACAGCAGATCGGGAAAGGTGATTTGGTTGGAAATAATATTCCGCAGCAAAATACGGTCATTACAAATTCTGCACAATGGAATACTCTCCTTAGTAATTTAGATGCCTCTAATAATATTTCAGGTGGTTTTACAGAAACCAATATCGATTTTAATCAGTTTATGATTATCGCGACTTTTAATCAAGTTTTCCCAAATGGCGGACATTCCATTGATATTATTACCGTGGATGAGAACCCGCAAAGCATCGTGGTAGATATTGAAAAACTTCTGACAGGAAACGCAACATCTGTTGTTACGCAACCCTACCATATTGTGAAAATACCAAAAAGTACAAAACCTGTTTTATTTCAATAAACCAACTGCAACCTTTTGAGTTTTTTACATCTTACAATAAAATAATAACCATGAGAAATTTAATTCTACCATTTTTATTGATTTTGACTTTAATGTTTTCTTGTAGAAGTGAGAGTGAGGAGGTGCTTGAACAAAAAAATCCATCTTACGATGTTTATGTAGCAGGAACAGAATATAATAAGGCCTGTTATTGGAAAAACACTATCAAAACAGAACTTTCCAACGGTGACAATATAAATACTAGACAAATAATTGTTGAAAATAATAATATTTATATTACGGGAGCTTTATCAAATAATACAGTAAATAATGGAATACAATATTTTTGGAAAAACAACATGAGAACTGAGGTTAAGCAGTATTTGAATATTCCAAATAATGCTCAATATAATATTGAAAGATTTACAGTTAGTAACGAAGATATTTATTTTGCCGGTTATGTTGAAAATCCAACAACAACAAGTACTTTGGATAAATTTGAACTTTGTTTTTGGGAAAATGGAGTGAAAACTGTTCTCTATAAAAGTCAATATGTTCCCACAGCTCGGAGTATTTTTGTAGATGGCTCAGATGTTTATGTTTCTGCACACAAAGTTGATGGAATAGGATACTTCAAGAATACAACATTCAGCTTGGTAACGGCATACTACATGCACAATTTTGCTAAGAACAGTAACGGTATATATCTCTTATTTCATAAGGACAATAAATATTATTCGAAAAATCTAAATACAAATGCTGAAACCTTAATTGGTGACTACATCCATCCTATAGCGATCTGGGGTAAAATAATTTCACATAATGCTAATAATGATCTATATACCATAGAAAGTTCTTATGGAGATTCATATTTTAAAAATAATTCACAAATTTCTCCTACTTTTTCTCCGTTACCATATATCCAAGACATGTTTATCTTAGACAATAATGTCTACATGATAAAATATAATCCAAATCTTTACCCTAACCCCAGCAACCCTAATTCAACTTATAATGGAAAAGTATTTATTAATGGCGTAGAATCGCAAAACATAATGAGTATAAATGATCAAGGGTCTTTCAATTCCATCTTTGTTATCCAGAACTAATAAAATGAATAAACAAAACTGGCAAAAAATCTACCTCGACCATTCCCCAAAACTCTTGGGGATTTGTCGTAGATATATCGCAGACCTACAGACTGCGGAAGATCTTTTGCAAGACAGTTTTATTATCGCTATGCAAAAAAGCCATCAGCTGAAAGATGAAAAGGCTTTGTTTGGCTGGCTCAAAACAATTGTTGTGAATAATGCTTTACAGTACTTAAGAAGTAGCTCCAAAGAAATTTTCGTCTCTACAGAAATATCAGAAATCCCGGAACCCTTGATCGAAATGAATAACTCTGCCACAGAAAAAAATCGCGTTTTAGCATATGATTTCACAAGAGAAGAACTGTTGAAGTCAATCGACAATCTGCCATTACATCACCGTTCTGTTTTTAATCTGTATTTTATTGAAAAAAATTCTCATGCAGAAATTTCAAAACTGTTAGGAATTACCGTAAATACTTCAAAATCACATTTATTAAGAGCAAAAAAATCAGTTCAAAATTATTTATTAAATAATTTCGTCAATGAAAACACGCCCAAAAATAAAAAGAAAATCACCCAGCTATTGGTTTTCATAGGTTTTGGAGGATTGGCTTTGGCGCAAACTTTTCAAACTAAATTTTCAGACTTTAGCATTTCTCCGAAAAAAGAATTCATTGTCCCTGAAGATGCTATCACAAGCAGTTTTTCATCATCTGTTTCCAATAAAAATATTCAGAAGAAAATAATCATTGCGGCGACTCTTTTTATCGTACTTTTCCTTTCAGTTTATATTAATAAAAATAACAGCTCACTATTCCGAAAATTTTCTACTGAAGAATCTTCAAATAATTTGGCAAAAGAAAACATTCAGAAAAATGACATTTCTTTTCAAGCACAACCTGAAATTAATGAGGAAACACAGGCTGATCTTAAAAAATTGGATGAAGTTAAATTAAATCAAGAAGTAGAAATTCAAAAACCTACTGCACTCGAAAATAAATCAAAAGAAAAAGCAATCAAAAAACAGGATTCAATTGAAAATACTCCAAAAAAAGTTATTATTGTAAAAAAAATCATTCAAAGAGATACTATTTTCATTGAAAGAGAAAACTAACTTTCCATATGTTTTACCAAAAATTTTTCTTCATTTTTACCCTATTATTTTTGCAATTTATTCAGGCACAAAAAACAAAAGTAGACACCGTCTATGTGTATGAAAAAGTAATAGTGTATGACACAATTTATTTTGAAAAAGCTGTTAAAAGCAAATTTCAAGACATCAGTTTAACCTTACCTATATTAAACGAATTTTCAATTAAAAAAAGAATTTTCAAAGTTGAAGAAGAAAAAGAAATTAAAAAAAACAGTTTCTTGGCTACATTTCAATACGGTATAGAAGCTGGAATCGGCTTAAAAAAATCAACTTGGGCAAAAGAACTCAGCAGCGACAAACAACAATTCGGGGAAAATTTAGGAATATGGATTTCAAAAAGTGTAAGTCAAAATTTATATCTGATGCTATCCGCCAATGTCTATCACTGGAACTCGACTTTTGATTTCGACGCAAACAAAGAAGACACTTATCTGAATGGCTTTTACTTTACGCAAGACAGCCAGCCACTGCTTTTTCAAAGATTCAATAACAAACATTTTGAATACACCGCACAGCTAAAAGTTTTGTACGAATGGAAAAAATTCAGACCTTGTATTGGATTTGCTTTAAATAAAAACAGCTACAAAATGCAATTTTTAGTTCCTGAAAACAAGGTTTTAAATAAACTTGATGACTTTAAAAGCAGCAATTTCAATTTAGGATTTTCATTCGGGCTTCAATATCGAATTTTACCAAAAATATTGATAACTGCCGATTATCAGCAATATTCATTAGAGAATTTATCTTTAAAAAACAGTTCATTTGATTTTGACATTTTTAAGACTAGCAATACCTTTGCTGAACGAAAACTTACTCTTGGAATTTCTTATGTCATTTCCAAATAGATGTTTTCATAAAGCATTCAATTTATGATTTACTTCCAATTTCCCTTTAACGAAAAACTCTACTCCACAGACGAAAGTTCTGATAAAGAAGCTGTTATTTTTAAATCTTTTGATCAAACTGAAAGCGTTAATTTTAATGGAAATTGTGTTCAAGTTAACACTATTTCAGAAAGATTCTCTAATCAATCATTAGCTAATGACGAAACTGAATTTTCAGCGGAAACCCATGATGAATATTTAGAAAAACTTCAGAAAGTTATTGATGTCATCAAAGAAAGCCAACTTCCAAAATTGGTAATTTCAAGAAGAAAAATTTTCAAAGACTTTAGTAAAATCAATTTAGAGGAAAGTTTCGATAACTTATGTAAAGCTTATCCAAACGCTTTTCGATATATTTTTATTAAAGACGACAAAGCCTGGATAGGTGCTTTTTCGGAGGTTTTAGGAAAATTCAATAAATCTACTCACGAGTTTGAAACGATGAGTTTAGCGGGCACGATTCCGGTATCTGAAAGCTGGACGGATAAGGAAATTGAGGAACAGAAACCCGTATCGTCTTACATCAGAAATGTCTTAGAAAAATTCAATACAGAATCTAAAATTCAGGAATCTGAAACGTATGATCATATTTCAGGAAATATTAAACATTTAAAGACTGATTTTAAATTGATAATAAATCCAGAAGATCTTGATTTAATCATTGAAGAACTTCATCCGACGCCGGCAGTCTGCGGTATTCCTAAAGACTTTTGCAAGGAAAAAATTCAGGAGTTTGAAAAGTTTCCGAGAGAATTGTATGCTGGATTTATAAGAATTGAAACAGATGATTTTATCCACTATTTTGTGAATTTACGTTGTGCTAAATTATACAGCGATTCAGTACACCTTTTCGTTGGCGGCGGAATTACTGCCCAAAGTAAACCGGAAAAAGAATGGAGAGAAACGGAATTGAAATCTGAAGCTGTTTTGAAAAACCTTTCTTTTTCAAATTAACCGGATGACTTACTCAATTCATGCGGATAAACTTCTAAAGTTATGCGGGTGACTTTACTGAGTCAGAAGCATTAGTTTAGAACACTTTCAAATCAATTATTTTAAAACAAAAAAATCCTCTCTCAAAAACTGAAAGAGGATTATATTTTTATATCAGAAAATAATTATTTCTTTACTCCGATTTTACTCCAGGTATTCATAATGAAGAGTACGAAAAGTCCGATTACACCACAGATAATTGAAATTACATATTTCATATTGTCTTCCGAGGAAATCTCTGAATGCCAATCTATTGCATAAATATTAATAGCGATAATTATAATAAATACGATTAAAAATACTTTATAAAACTTCTGCATGATAATTAAAAATTAATGTTTGCTTGTATGAGTTGAGCAAAATTTGCTGTAAATAATTTGATTGAAATTGCCAAAAGGATAATCCCGAAAACTTTCTGTAGAATCGACAAAGTCGCCTCTCCCATTCTCTTCTCTAGCCAAGGAGCTGATTTCAGCACCAAATATACGAAAATTGTATTGAGAATAATCCCCAAAATGATATTGATATCATGAAATTCCGCACGTAATGACAATGTTGTCGTAAGAGTTCCAGCTCCTGCAACCAAAGGAAACGCAATAGGAACAATAGACGCAGCTTTTGCTTCTGTCGTTTTATTGATTTCGATACCTAAAATCATTTCTAAAGCAATCACAAAAATTACAACTGCACCTGCAATCGCAAATGAGTTCACATCTACACCAATAAATTTCAAAAGCTTATTTCCTACAAAAAGAAACACAATCATGATTAATCCGGCAGTGACTGACGCTCTTCTCGCTTCAATTTGTCCGAATTTTTGCTTTAAACTAACGATAATAGGAATAGATCCGATGATGTCAATTACCGCAAAAAGCACCATAAAACAAGTTACCGTTTCTTTGATAGAAAAATCCTCAAAAATCTCCATTATTCAATAATTATTAATTTCGCAAAATTATGAATAAAAAATGATTATTTACTAATCTGAGAATACAAATTGATAATATCTTTCAAAAGTTCAGAAATTCCCTCTTGAGATTTTACTGGTGTATATTTCTCTATCTGAATTCTCTGAGAAAGATTTCGGTATTCTTCTGCTACTGCACTTCCTTTATAATTTTCTAAAAACTGTCTGAAATCATCTTTAGAACTTTGGAAGTATTGGTTTCTGACTTCAGAATCCAACTCATCGACCGTCTTGAAAAATTCATCAAAACTCAGACTATCTTTAAGATTTTCAAGATATGTAAAATAATCGCCTACATCCGTTTTCAGACTTTCTCTGATTTCTCTTTCAGTTTCTGCAACAGAACCCAAAGGTTTTTTAGAAGCTGTTTTTTCTTTAATTATAATACGTTTTTTTTGCCAATTTTTAAACAACAAATACGCAATAAACAAGCCTAAAAGAATTCCTGCATTGATCAAAAGAATACTCCAATTGAAACGGCTTTTCTCTTTTACTTTAAATGTTGTCGTCTTTAATACCGGACTATTGACGGTTTCCAGCAATGTATTGGTATATTCGTTTACTTTTTCAACCGTTGTGCGGGCTTCTAAAACCTCATCGTGCGAAAAGGCAGTAAGATTTAAGGTTTCCTTACCGAGATTCACATATTCTTTTTCTGCAGGATTAAAGAAAGCAAACTCCTCAGTCCTAATATTAAGCTGACCCGATTTATTGGGAATTAAAACGTAATTGGCTAAAATATATCCTTTCATTCCCTCAATTCCGGCAACGACTTTAGAAGTGATTTTTGGAGCAAAGACTTCGTAATCGGGAGAGTTTTCAATTTTAGGCAAATGCATATCGGCCAAGTTACCTTCTCCCGAAACTTTCAGAATGACATTAACCGGTTTTTTAGCCTCAATTTTTTCTTTCGATTCGTGGTACACATCGACTTTGAAATTCCCGACTGCATCTTTAAAACATTCCGGTGAACCTTCAGGAAGTTTCTTAACATTCAGTTTTACTTTATTCGAAACAATTTTATTTTTGCTCGAATAAGAATTCACCGAAGCTGAAACAGATGGCACCTCAACATAACCTGATTCATTAGGAAATACAATAAACATTGCCAAAACCTGCGAAGGCATATTGCTGTATCCCGATGGATCGATGTCAGATTTATGAAAATTAATGGGATGTACATTGATGTCTTCCTGATCAGGAAGATTGATGTGTCTTACTTTTCTGAGGTTGTCTATATTTTTAGAATACACCCTCAAAACTGCTACTGTCGGCTGATTTTGATATACATCTCTATCTTCAATTTCCATATTGAGATAGACGTCATTATCAGTGTTTTTTGCAATTGGCTTTTTTTCAATATCACGAATGAAAATATCGAAAGGCTCGGTTTTATAGATTTTATTATTGATAGTTACCAACACAGAACCTATTCTTATTTTCCCTCTCTGTTTGGGTTCTAAGGCTATTCTGGTAACATATTGTTCAACAGCAACATTAGATTCCGGATCTCTAACCATTTGGTTAAACGACCCGTTTCCAATCATATTAAATTTAGACAAATCTGGTAACCTAAGCTGACTTTGTTGCACCAAATTATCTCCGTTCAGTTCTAAGGTGATTGTTAGATTTACAATATCTTTACCGTTGTAGTCGGTTTTGTCCGGTTTCATATTGAGTTCTACCTGTCCGTAAGCAATTACGGAAACAAACGTCAACAATATGTAAATCAATTTTTGTTTCATCACCAATCTTTCTCATTGCTTTGAGGCAACGAATAAGAATTCTTATTTAAAATTCTTTTGGCGGTTTCTTTTTCTTTCTCGCCAACTTTATCCAGTATTGCGTTTTGAAGATCTTTAGGCATTTTGCCCTGATTATTTTTATTGGGATCGGGTTGGTTTCCTTCTGGGTTGTTCCCTTCATTTTTCTGACCTTCTCCTTTATCCTTAGAATCGCCTTTTTGATCTTTATCTTTTTGCTGATCTTCGCCTCCGCCGCCTTTGCCGGATTTGTCGTCTTTATTTTTCTTCTGCTGATTTTCTTTTTCCTTTAATTTGGCAATTTCAAAATTCTTTCTCGTTGCTTCATTGTAAGGATCTTGTTTCAGCGATTGTTTGTAAAAATCAGCTGCCTTCTCAGGCTGATTCATCTGCATATACGTATTTCCCAAGTTGTGCAAAGCTGCCGCTTTATCAGGAATCGTTTGTGAAAGGCGTTGTGCTTTTTCAAACTCACCTTTCGCCTCTTCATACTTTTTACTTTTATATAAAGCATTACCCAAATTGTAATGCGCTGTAAAATCTTTTTCATTTGATTTCACAGCTTCCATATACCTTGAAGATGCACCATCATAATCTTTACCGTCGAATTTCTGATTGCCCTCATAGACCAAAGTCTTATAGCTTTTCTGTCCAAACAATGCGCCTGAGCAACTGAAAACAATCATAAACGACAAAAATAAAATTTTAGTATTCATCCCTTGCAAAATTATTCCTTTATATGTTAAGAAACAGTCTATTAATTGTTAAAATTGGGTTAAAGTATTCACCAGATTAAGATTTTAATAAAAGCAAATCAAACATTAAAATCTCTTTTAGGATTAAATAGAAAAATCATCAGAAAGAAGAAAATAGAAACCGCCAAAAAGTACTGATAATAATGTGTTGCGTTCTGAGATTTTACTAAAGTCGCTGTAGAAGATGCTTTTTTATTTAAAGCTTCAACAATTTTATCAGGAGCTTCATCAATATTATTGCCGTCAATGTATGTTCCACCAGTGGATTCTGCCATTTTCTGAAGTGCTTCGGTCTGTCTTTTAGAAATAACGGTTTGTCCGTTCATATCACTTTTATATCCCATCAACTGACCAAATTCGTATTCAGGAACAGGCGCGCCTTCATCTGAACCAATTCCCACAGAAGTCACAATAATCCCTTCTTTGTTAGCTAGTTTTATGGCAGCATTGTCATTTCCTTCATTATCTTCACCATCACTCAGAAGAATGACTTTTCGCGAACCTTTACTTATATTTATAAACTTATCAACCGCAGTTTGCATCGCTTTTAAAAAGTCTGTTCCCTGTATTTTAATTGAATTGGTTTCAACGCCGCTAATATAAGTTTCTGCGGAATTATAATCCGTTGTGAGCGGCATAATAGAAGTTGCCTGACCCGCAAAAATAATGACTCCTACTTTATCATTCTTCAGTTTCTTCATTGTCTGAATCATCAGATTTTTACCCTCCGTCAGACGGCTGGGCGAAATATCCTCCGCATTCATCGAATTTGAAACATCCAGCATAAAAACAACATTATTGAATTTTTGGTTGGTCGTCACCTCTTCAGAACCACTCAGCAAATCGATGATTGAAAAAATCAAAAACAAAGTTGCCAAAAAGTACAACACGGGGAATATTTTAGTAAAACCAGACTTTTTTTCAAATAAAGCTTCATGAAAACGGCTGTCTGCAAAAACTTCTCTTCTCTTGTTTTTCCATTTTAAATATCTGATCAGAAAAAAAGCTAATACCGGTAAAAGCAACAGCAATAATAAGAACCAATAATTTCCTAAATACAATTCCATCAGCTTAAAAATTTATATAATACCCATCTCAATAATGCATCAAAAAACAGCATTCCCAAAGCAACCCAAAGGAAAATTGTAAAATATTCCTGATAGTTATAAAGCTTTGAAACTTTTACATCAGTTTTCTCAAGCTGGTTGATTTCGCTATAAACTTCTTCCAAACTGCTGTTTGATGTAGCACGGAAATATTTTCCGCCTGTTGCCTCAGCAATTTCCCTTAAAACTGGCTCATCAATCTGCACCTGAGTTTCGGTAAAAACCAAGTCACCAAAAATATCAACTTCAGTCGGCATCAAAGCAACACCGTTGGTTCCTACACCAATTGAATACACCTTAATATCATTACTTCTCGCCAATTCTGCAGCGATTTGTGGTGCGATGGCATTTTGCACATTATTCACCCCATCCGTCATCAGAATAATGATTTTACTCTTTGCTTTGCTTGTGCGAAGATGGTTTACCGCAACTGAAAGTCCTTCACCAATGGCAGTTCCGGGGTAAAGCTCGGCTGTGTTCAGGTTTTTCAATTCGTCAATGACAACTTGATGATCAGAAGTCACTGGAACTTTGGTAAAAGCTTCAGAAGCATAGGTTACGACTCCAATTCTATCATTCGGGCGTTTTTCAACAAACTGAATTGCAATTTCTTTCAATGCAGTCAGTCGGTCTGGTGAAAGATCTTTAGACAACATACTCAGAGAAACGTCGACAGCAAACATAATATCTACCCCTTTGGTATCGTCTCTGTCCTGAGAAATGGTAAACGTTCTCGGTCTCGCCATCGCAATGAAAAGACACGATAAAATAATGTACTTTGAAATTTTAAGCAAAAACAAAACAGGTAAAATTCCACTGCTTGAGTTCATATTCTGAACGGTAGGAACTTTGATTCCTTTCAGTTTTTTTCTGCTGATGTCTCTAATCAGTAATGGAATAAACAAAAGGAAAAGAAATAAAAACCACGGACTGTAAAACTCGAAATTAAACATCTTTTCTCAGGTTTTCAAATTCTATATCCTTTGATGATCTCTTCACAAAGTCTTTAATTTCGTTAAAATCTTTTTCCATCATCTGCTGATCCGGAAAGGTTTTGGCAAACTTCACCAAATCACCTCTGAAGAAGACATCTTCGATAATCCTTTCATTGTCCTGCGAAATGGTATTATTTTCTTTCATCAACTGAACCAAATCGTCTGTCAGCAAAACATCTGCAGGAATTCTATATTGTTTGGCTAAAAATTTCCTTGAAATATCGATTAGTTCCACATAAAACGAACGGTAATTTCCGTCTTCGATATATTTTTTCTTTTTTAATGAATCCAATTCTTTCAAAGTCTGATTGGTTGCCACAACCGGAGAGTCTTTGGATTTTCTGCCGTATTTCACAATCATAAAAATGGCAATTATTAAAGCAATCAAAGCCAAGGCTGCCAAAATATACCATTTATAAAGCTGCCAATAATCTGTAACTTCCAGCTTGACTTCCTTATTGTTCATAATATCATTGATCGGATCGCCTTTTTGGGCAGTATTGACCACTTCAATTTCGTAAGGAATTGTTTTCAACACCCTTTCACCTACTTTAAATTCAAGTTCAGGGATTGTATAGGTTCCTTCTTCAAAAACTGAAAATTCAATATTTCTCTGGTAAGAATTGGGTTGAATTCCGATGCTGTCTTTAATTTCTTCAAAATGAAAAGGGAGCAACTTGTCTTTTGGTGCAGCTTTTACTTCCTGATTATTGAGGTTATCAATTTTCACGGTAAATCGGTTGACTTCGCCGAGAGCCAATGTTTTCTTCTCAAGATTCGAGGAAAGTATCTGTGAAAAAGCATTTGCACAGATGAAAAATGATAAGAGTAATACTAATTTTTTCAATTTTAAAATAGTCAATTTCGGCTGATGCCTAATTTATTTTTAATTTAAATTTATTTCTTCTGAAAGTAATGATACAATAATTTTGAGTAATCATCGCCGGTACTGATATTCATAAAGCTTGCCGAACTGTTGGCAAAATCTTCTTCCAACGCTCTAATTTTTTGTTTCTGAGCTTCCGCAAATGTATATCTCCATCGTGCATTTGACGTATTAACCCAAACTTGTTTCCCGGTTTCTACATCGCTGAAAAGAGTATATCCAACATCAGGAATTTCGTTATCTTTCTCATCGAAAATTCTCATTCCCAAAAGCTGATGTTTTTTTGAAGCGACACGAAGCATTTTAGAATCATAGGCATCTCCAAAATCTGAAAGTAAAAACACGAGCGATTTCCTTTTGAAAATTCCCATCATGTATTCTAAAGATTTATCGATTTTAGAAACCGCAGGAACATAATCTGCCGTCAGAATATTACTAATAATCGACAAAATATGTTTTCTTCCTTTTTGTGGCGGAATCACTTTATAGACTTTATCTGCAAATAAAATCAATCCCACTTTATCATTATTTCCGGCAGCTGAAAATCCTAAACTTGCTGCAATTTCTGCGACATATTCTCTTTTCAGCTGGGTTTTTGTTCCGTAATCCATTGAAGCAGAAATATCAACTAAAATCATCATGGTCAGTTCACGCTCCTCTTCCATTACTTTCACAAACGGTTCACGGAAACGTGCTGTTTTATTCCAATCAATTCTACGGATTTCATCACCAAACTGATAAGGACGAACTTCAGAAAAAGTCATTCCCTGTCCTTTAAAAGCACTGTGATATTGCCCCATCAAGGAAGCTTCCGTCTTCTTTCGAGTACGGATTTCTATTTGCTTTACTTTTTTTATGATGTCTTTTATCTGCATAATCAATTTGAAAATGTGCTAATTTGAAATTTGAAAATGTAAAAAATCCTTAAGATAATTTTAAAATTGACACATTTTCAAATTTTCAAATTCAATTAAGGAGCTTGTATTTTAGCCAAAATTCTATTCACAATTTCTTCAGACGTAATTTCTTCTGCTTCCGCTTCAAAAGTCAACCCGATTCTGTGTCTTAAAACATCTTTTGCCAATTCTTTTACATCTTCAGGAATTACAAATGCTCTTCCTTTCAAAAACGCATAAGCTCTAGATGCAATAGCCAAGTTAATCGATGCTCTTGGTGAAGCTCCGAAACTGATGTAGTTTTTCAATTCAGAAAGTCCATATCTGTCAGGAAAACGGGTTGCAAAAACCATATCTAAAATGTATTTTTCAATTTTTTCATCCAAATAAATTTGATTGACAATAGATTTTGCTTCAACAATATTTTGTAATGAAATTACAGGTTTTACATCGTACTGATGGGATGTTGAAACCATTCTCATAACTTTTCTTTCGTCCTCAAATTCAGGATAATCAATCGTACATTTCAGCATAAAACGGTCGCTTTGCGCTTCCGGCAAAAGATAAGTTCCTTCTTGATCGATCGGGTTTTGCGTTGCCAAAACTAAAAATGGTTTTGGAAGATGCATCGTTTCGTCACCAATCGTTACTTGTTTTTCCTGCATCACCTCCAGAAGTGCCGATTGTACTTTAGCAGGAGCTCTATTGATCTCATCAGCAAGCACGAAGTTTGCAAAAACGGGACCTCTTTTTATAGAAAAATCGTTTTCTTTAATATTATAAATCATCGTTCCCACAACATCTGCAGGAAGCAAATCTGGCGTAAACTGAATTCTCGAAAAATCACCATGAACAGCTTCTGCCAAGGTTTTTATCGCCAATGTTTTTGCCAACCCGGGAACTCCTTCAAGCAAAACGTGGCCGTTACCTAAAAGCCCAACCAAAAGTCGGTCTATCATGTATTCTTGTCCGATAATTACTTTGTTGATTTCCTGCCTCAAAAGTGAAAAGAAATAATTCTGTTCTCTTACTTTTTCTGTGAGCTGACGAATGTCTTCTGCTTGATATGAATCTGACATAGTTTAAATTAAAATAAGTGGTAAATTTCTGATAAATACTTGCATTAATCAACACAATGAATGCCATTTTTGAGTTAAAATTTGTTAAATATTTTATAGCTAATTAGTTAATCAATATGATATATTGATTTTTTTTGCGATTATGAAAAATTGATCCTGTTTATCAGTTGACAAACAGGATCAATTTATAAAAAACATAAGTTATTTTTTATAGTTTCGTGATAGTTAAAGTGAATACATTTTCCGGAACATCTACAGTTTCTTCGTAAGATCCTATATTGATATAATAAACTGTACCCGCTGTAGTAGTCAAATTAGCAGATTCCGTACCGCCACCGCCGTTATTATCTAATGTGCCAACACATATTAAACTTCCACAACTACCTCTATAAACTCCCATTTGAGGATCAAAACCACCGCTACTTGCGGGCATAGTTACTTTAATATTAAACACACCACCATCTCCTGTGAATTTAAACCAAGTACCGTCATTCATCGCATCAGGACAAGTAGTTATAAATCCAGTATTATTAGTAGCTGATGCAGCGTCAGCTTGCGTGTAAACATAAGGGAAAACAGTAGCTACTAAGGCACCCGAACAAACATCATTAGCTGGTGGTGGCGGAATAGTTTTAAAGACAACATCCGTACAACCAGAAGATTCTAAGCCACCTGAAACAGAAGTAACCCTCAAATAATAATTTGTATTTTGAACAAGAGGAGTAGATGGAGTGAAACTATTAGTGAGTACGACCTGTTGATTAACAACATCTGTAGCTCCCGCACTAGTCCCTATTGAAACTTTATAAGAATCTGCTCCAGGTACCGAAAGCCATTTAATAAGAGGAGATAAAATAACCATCTGCTGATTATTTGCAGGATAGGTAATAAATGGGCAAGCAGGAGTTGTATTAGGAGTTAGTCCTGAAAATGTAACTGCTGATTTATAACCAGCTCTGAAACCCGCTGGTGGAGATGCAGGGTCAATCACTGCAAGATCTCTTGTGTAATAAAGTGTAGAAGATGGAAGATGCTGATAAACACGGAAAACTTCGTTGAAATTATTAATATCAATACTTTGCGAGTTTTCTTTTGTAGCAATTATTAAATTATCTGTATTGTTATAAGCAAATGGGGTTGTAAAGGTAACCACAACCTGACCATTATTATTAGTTACCGTTCCTGTGAATACTTGAGTAAGCTGCGTAACAGGAACCCAGTCTGTATTGGAAGTGAAAGCGGTTTTTGAGCTAAGACCAAGATATACAGTCCAATCTGAAGAATCCGATATAGTTACTGAAGGATCTACATAAAATATTAGACCCGTGATATTCCCTGCAGAATTAGCATTTATTTCTTGTTTAGGATATATCTGCTGAACGTAAGAGTACGAAAAAAAACTACTTACAGGCGCTACTCCTACATCTGTGCTTCCAATATTTAAATTTATTTGGGCATTAGACATCAAAGTTGCCAGCAATAAAAATAAAAGTAATTTCTTTCTCATCTTTAATAGATCAATAGTTAATAATGTGCGAATTTAATAAATTATTTTGATTATTCGCAATTGATTAAGATAATTTAATTATAAATATTTATTTTTTTTAATATATTTTTGATACATTTGCACACAAATCTACAAATACTAATGGTATGTATAAAAAGCTATTTTTTTTAAGCGTTTTAATCACAGGATTTTTTAATTCACAAACTACAAGAACGAATATCGTTTCCGAAGCAGTTTATTACGATGGTTATGCAGCTTTAGTATCTCAACCTGTGCCTACAGGTCTCATTCGGTTAACGAATGCGAGGTATGCGAGAAAAATGACAGATGCTGAGTTGGATGGCTTTAAAGCAAAGATTGCTATGAGAGTAACCATTGGAGCTTTGTGTGACAATTATGACCGATTGGGAAGTGTTTTTTTAGCCATGATTCCAAAAAACCAACCTACCTATACCATAAACGATGCAAATGTGAAAAGGATTGAGGTAGCTAGATACATTACTCCTTTTATGAATAAAAATGTTTCGCCTTTAGAAGTTCCTTACACCTATAATTTAAGTAATTTGTATAATGTGTTTCATGATGCAGCATTGCGAAGCACTTACGACATGTATATGGAACTTGATGTTTTCGGTGTTCCTTATGCAGCACAAACTGAAATTGCAGGATGCTCAGGAAGGAATGATGTTTTTACAGGAACACTTACTTTTTTCTCTACGAATGCAGGCGCAACTCCAACAAGTTACAATAACCTCACCCCAATATTAAATTATAGTAAATTAAATAATTACAATAGTACAGATGTTCCAGGGCAAACTGTGAGAATTACAACGTTCAATCTACCCAATGCAATTACGGATGCTCAGTTTTTCGTAATATCTACACCTCATGGTGCAAATGCTGGTGGTGAAGAATATGTGAGAAGAGACAACTTCACCTATATAGATGATATACAAATGCTTACCTATAAACCTGGAGGAACTTCTTGCGAACCATTTAGGGTTTACAATACACAAGGAAACGGAATCTATGGCACCACGCCTAGTTCAACTGCTGACTGGACTGCCTGGAATAACTGGTGTCCCGGTGATGCTGTTCCTATCAGAAGTTTTACAATGACTAGTATGACCGCAGGAAACCACACCCTTAAACATACAATACCAGCAGCTGTTTTCAACCAGCAACAAGGAGATGTTTTTCTATCTGTTTACATGCAAAGTAAAAATAGTGCTATGATGGATGTAAAAGACATCAAATCAATAGATGTTAGCATTTACCCTAATCCTACTTCTGATTTCGTTAACATAAAATCAAAAATAGATGTAGCTTCAATGACTCTTTTCAGTATGGATGGAAGAAAACTAACAGAAAATTTTAAAGAAAACAAAATAAATATTTCTTCATACAACACTGGAGTGTATATTTTAAATATTGTTTTGAAAGATGGTACAACTTTCAAACATAAAATCATCAAAAAATAAAATTATTTTATTCGATTAGATTTAAAAAGCTAAAAACCTCCTCTTGGATATTCTCCATAGGAGGTTTTTTTAATGCGTTTTTATTTAAAAATTCAATTTATCTTTAAAATTAAAAAATTTTAACTTTTATACCCCATTCAAAAAATTGTCATTTTCAGTTTATTAAACTATTTTTGGTGATTAAATTTTTGAAATATGAATTATCATTTTCAAGCTCACAGACAGGTTAGAAAAAACCTTTTGGATATCTTGCGGGATACTTCTCACGAAGACCTTTTATTAATCCCCGATGGTTTTAATAACAATCTGTATTGGAATATTGCCCACACTGTTGCTACACAGCAATTGCTGCATTATTACCTAAGCGGAAACCCGTTCAGAATTGATAATTATTGGATCGAAACCTACAAAAAAGGAACGATGCCCAATCTGAATGTACAGAAATCTGAAGTGGAAGATTTGGAATTTCTTTTAACCGAAACTTCAAAAATTTTAATGAAAGATTATGACAGCGATTTCTTTTCAGATTACACACCCTACACCACAAGTTTTGGCATGGATTTGAAGAGTATCCAAGATGCTATCATTTTCAACAACATGCATGAAAGCCTGCATTATGGGTATGCAATGGCGATAAAGAGAGCAATTTTAGGAGAAAAGTTTTAGAAGAGCCAAGGAAAAAGAATCAAGGCAAAAGTAAAAGCCAAGTAAAATAAGTTTGAATAACTAAGTTATTCATTAAAAAATAAAATAAAAATTTTGGAAGATTTTCAACATAAGAACTCAAAACCTGAATTCAGAAATACAGAACCTAATAAAAAAGACGATTTTATATTCGGATTACGCCCTGTATTGGAAGCTATTGAAGCAGGAAAAACAATTGATAAAATCTTTGTGCAGAATGCTTTGCAGGGAGAAATTTATGCCGAACTGAAAGCGGTTTTAGCAAAATATAAAATTCGTCCAAACTATGTTCCGGTTGAGAAACTGAACCGTTTTACAAGGAAAAACCACCAGGGTGTCGTGGCATTTATTTCGGATGTACCTTTTCACAAAATTGAAAACATCATTCCTGAATTGTTTGAAGAAGGAAAAGTACCTTTTATATTAATTTTAGACCGATTGACTGATGTCAGAAACTTTGGAGCTATCTGTAGAACCGCAGAATGTGTAGGAATTCACGCCGTTGTCATTCCAGAAAAAGGTGGAGCGCCAATCAATTCTGATGCGATAAAAACTTCTGCGGGAGCGATGTACAATATCAAGATTTGCAAAGAAAATAATTTAGCTCACGTTGTAGATTATCTTCAACAAAGCGGTGTATCTGTATTTTCGGCAACTGAAAAAGCACAAAAACTGATTTACGATGTCAATTTTACAGAACCTTGCGCTATTGTGATGGGGAATGAAGAAACAGGAATTTCAAAAGAAGTGCTTCACCATTCTGACGAAAAAATAAAACTTCCTATTGAGGGAAAAACGCAGTCACTGAACGTTTCTGTAGCTTGTGGAGCCATTCTTTACGAAGCAATGAGACAAAAATTGGTGAAAATTAATTAAAATTTATAAAAAAGAAAATTCTTTCCCTAAGCCTTAAAGAGAGGGAATTTCTCAAAATTAGAATAGTATTTATGAAAAATATAGCAGCACTAGCATTGATCTCTTTAGCCATCATTTCTTGTAAAAAAGAGACGGCAACCATCACTAAAATTGATCCTAAAACCGGAAAAACAATCACCGTTGAAGTTCCGGCAGATTCTGTAGCTGAAGTAAAAGCAAACCCTGCAATCAAAGATTCTTTGGGAGTTTTTACTCAGACTTTTAAATTGGAAAAAGGAAAAACTTACCCTTTGACTACTTACCAAAGAGATGTAAAGACGATGACTGATCCACAAGGAAAAACCTTGAATGGAACCAGCGAATCGACTGACGAAATGAGCTTTACGGTAAACGATGTGAAAGGTGGAATTTACGACATCACGATTAATTTGATCGGCAAAAGAAGTTCTCAGAGTGCTGACGGAAAAACGATTGTAGTTGATACAAAACTGCCCATCCCGAAAGAAGATAATCTAAAAATGATTTGGAATGTGAACCGAGCTTTGACCGGAAACAAACTGAACATGAAGATGGATAGCAAAGGAAATGTGATTTCTATCACTGGTTTTGATGCGATCTACACCAAAATTTCCAATGCATTGGGCACGCTAATCAAAGATGCTAATCAAAAAGCGAGCGCTGTGGCAGGTTTGAAACAGACCTTTAACGAGAAAGTTTTAAAAGATCAATTTGCTAAAAATCTTTCCATAATTCCTAAAAAAGGAGTGAAGATTGGTGAAAAATGGTCAACAAGCGAAAGTGCAGACGAAACCGGAAAATATAAAGTAGTTTCTAACTATACATTGAAAAGTGTAGGAAATGGAATTGCGGAAATTTCAATCACTGGCGGACTTCCAAAAAAAGAAGAAAAAAGAGCTCAGGGCGAAATGACTCACACAATGAGCAGCGAACTGGCACAAAACGGAACCATTAAATTTGATCAAAATACCGGTTGGATTACCAACCAAAATATTAATGTAAAAACGACTCAGATAGAAACAATCTCAGACGGAAAGCAGTCTCAGAGCATGAAAAGTGTTTCAAACTCTTCGGTAATGGTGAATCCTGCAGCAAAATAAAGTATGAAAGTTTTGAGGTTGAGCTTAAATTTTAATACTAAACCTTAAACTTTTAAACCTTAAAAAATAAATACTACATATGAAATTCCTTTTTGAGTTAATACTCGGTACTATTATTATTTTTTTTGTCTGGAATATTTTAAAAAGAATTTTCTTTAAATCTTTTTATAAATACACTGGCTTTAAACCTAATAATGTTCCGAATCAGGAAACCAAAAACTCAAACACGAATATTGAAAAGAAGGTAAAATGGGACGCAGAAACTGTAGACTATGAAGAAGTGAAAGATAAAAACAGTGCAAATCATTAATAACTCTTTGTGAACTTTGCTGAGTGGAACGCCTTTGCGAGCTTAAATCTATGCGGATAGTAGTCAAAAAAAATCTTTGCGGACTTTGACTTTGCGTTAGAAACAAAACGAATCTAAATGAATGATTCTTGAAAAAGCAGAACTTCTCAATTAAATATCAACTCAATAACCAAAATGGCGAAAAATAAAAACTTAATTTATATTGCGATTTCCATCGTCGCATTCTTAGTTTTAGCATTTTTATATTCTACTCCTGTGTTTACGGGGAAGCAGCTTTTCCAGCATGATATCGTTCAGTATCGAGGCGGAGCCAAAGAACTCATCGATTACAGAGACACTTACGATAAAGAAACGTATTGGAGTGACTCGATGTTTGGCGGTATGCCCACCTACCAGATGGGAAGCCGTTTTGAAGGTGATATTATTAAAAAATTAGACAGTTATCTGAATATTCTTCCGAGACCTGTCAACTACTTATTCCTTTTATTTTCAGGATTTTTCCTTTTAGGGATGGTCGCTGTAAGAAATTGGAAATATGCGCTTTTGGGAGCTACATTTTTCGGGCTTTCCACCTATTTCTACATCATCATTGCTGCCGGACATAACGGAAAAGTGAATACCATTGAATATTTTGCGCCGCTTTTAGCCGGAATTTTATTGGTGTATATTAGAAAAAAATACGTTCTCGGATTTATTGTCACTACCCTGTTCTTCGGATTGCAGGTCGCCGCCAATCACCCGCAGATGACGTACTATCTGTTTTTAGGACTTGGATTTTTATTTTTATCTGAATTAATCAGAGCCATCCAAAAGAAAACTCCGATGAAGCATTTCTTGATCTCATCAGGAATTATTGCCGGTGCTTTAGCGATTGGCGTTGGGATGAACTCTCAGCGAATCATGGCTAACTCTGAGTACATCAAAGAAACCGTAAGAGGAAAACAGATTTTAAATACAGAAACCCACACCGCCGGAAATTCCGGAATGGATAAAGAAAGTATACTGATGTGGAGTTACGGTAAATTGGAAACTTTAAATCTATTCATTCCAAGATTGATGGGAGGCGGAAGCCAGGAGCCTGAAGGAAAAGAAATGATGGAAAACGTACAGCAGTTGGTACAGGATAACGTCACTTCACAAGCCGAATATGACAGAATTTCTAAAGGTTTTGGCAGCATCACCTATTGGGGCGATCAACCTGGAACTTCGGGACCAGCGTATCAAGGAGCAATTGTTTGTTTCCTTGCACTATTAGGATTCTTTTTTGCCTGGAAAAAATACCGCTACTGGATTCTCGGAGCGACTATTCTGACCATTTTATTGGCTTGGGGAAGCAACTTCATGCCGCTTTCAGATTTCTTCATTGAATATGTTCCTTTTTACAGCAAATTCAGAGCACCGTCGTCTATTTTGGTTGTGGTGGAATTATTATTCCCACTGATTGCCATCATTGGATTGTACAGATTTTACAAAGATTCAACTTTAGAGGAAGCTTACAAAAAGAAAATTCTAACCTATGTAAGCGGAGGAGTTTTAGGTTTAACTTTATTATTGATTGTTTTTGGGAAGGCTTTGTTAGGTTTCCATACAGATAACGAGAAAACATATTTACCACCTTTCCTGTTAGATTATTTAACGGAAGAAAGATTCAAATTATTCAGAATTGATGCGATTAAAGCATTACTTTATGTTGGAATTACCGCAGCTGTTTTATTCTTTAGTCTAAAACAAAAACTGAATCAGAACGTAGCATTACTCATCATCGGTGCAGTAAGTTTGTTTGATTTATGGACAGTAAACAAACGTTATCTGAATGACGAAAATTACGTTGATAAAATCTTTGCTGAAAATCCTTTTCAAACTGAAGGTTCAGATTATTTAGCCGAAAAAGTAGGTGACAATCCAAATTTACAGTCTATTATGGCAAGTATTCCTGTCAATAAAACTTTGGAAACGATTGCTGAAAAAGACAAAAAACATTACCGAGTTTACAATCAGGTTTTGGGTGTAACAAGTGAAACGAACACGTCTTATTTTAAATCTTCCATAGGTGGTTATCACGCAGTGAGACTGAGACGTTATGATGATTTAATGAATGAATACATTTCGAATGTAGACAGCGTAAAAACACCTAAAATCCTGAATTTACTGAATACAAAATACATGGTTTTCGGAAATCCGCAGGAGCCACAAGTTGTTCCGAATCCTAATGCCAACGGAAATGCATGGTTTGTTGCTGATGTAAAATTTGTAAATACTCCGGACGAAGAAATAAAATCACTTGGAAATATTGATTCTAAAAAAACTGCAGTTATCAACGTTGAAGACAAAGCTTATTTGAACGGAAAGCAGGTTCAGGCAGATTCTACAGCTTCCATTAATTTAACAAAATACGAAGCCAACGAACTGGAGTTTAAATCTCAATCGAAAACTCCACAGTTAGCTGTATTTTCAGAGATTTATTATCCTCATGGCTGGAAAATGTTTGTAGATGAAAAAGAAGTTCCGTACATAAAGGCAGATTATTTATTGCGTGCAGTACACGTTCCAGCGGGAGAACACAGCATCAGAATGGTTTTTGAACCTGAAGTTATCGCCACAGGAAAATGGATTTCAATGTTATGTTTCGGATTGTTTGTTGCTTTGAGCGCTTTTGGAATTTTCTGGCTGAATAAAAGCAAAAAGAAAGAAGTTTTGATTGAAGAAAAGATTTAACATTCTGTCATTCTGAATGGAGCAAAGCGAAGTGAAGAATCTCAAAAATATCTTAAGAACATGAAAACTTTAGGAACTCATAATTACTACGTTTATATTTTAACTAATAAAATAAAAACGGTATTGTATACAGGAGTAACTAATGACTTAAAAATTAGATTATACTGGCATCAAAATCCTGAAGCAATTGATAAACATTTTACCACTAAATACAAATGCTTTTGTTTAATCTACTTCGAGCAATTCAGTGACATTGAAACTGCGATCAAAAGAGAGAAACAAATAAAAGGTTGGACAAGAATTAAAAAAAACAACCTGATAAAAGAATTTAATCCTACTTGGAAATTTTTGAATGATGAAATTTAATGAGATTCTTCATTACGCTTTGCTTCATTCAGAATGACAACAACACTTTTTTAAACCCATGCCGGAAAAAAAAATCCTTATCATCACCTATTACTGGCCGCCGGCAGGTGGACCGGGAGTTCAGCGATGGTTGAAGTTTGCAAAATATTTACCGGAATTTGGTTGGAAACCAATCATCTTCACTCCGGAAAATCCGAGTTATCCTTTGATTGATGAAAGTTTAATGAAAGATGTTCCTAAAGATTTAGAAATTATAAAAACTAAAATCTGGGAACCTTATCAGTTGGCTGAAAAGCTTAATAAAAGCAATAAAAAATTCAAGGCCGGACAGTTTGATGTGGGAAATAACCAAAGCTGGAAATCTAAACTTTCAATTTGGGTTCGTGGAAATTTTTTCATTCCCGATGCAAGAGTTTTTTGGGTAAATCCTTCTGTGAAATTTCTTGAGCAATACTTAAAAATAAATAATATTGATGTAGTAGTAACTTCTGGGCCACCACATTCTTTGCATCTGATCGGTTTAAATTTAAAAAAGAAATTCCCAAACGTCAAATGGATTGCAGATTTCCGTGATCCCTGGACAGAGATTTCTTATTATAAACATTTAAAACTAACGAATAAATCAGATAAAAAGCACCGTCAGCTTGAAAGTGAAGTTTTCCAAAATGCAGACATTACCTTAGCCACAAGCTACACTGATGCTGAAAATTTCAGAAAAAACAGAGCTAATGCAGTGTGTATTACAAACGGTTTTGATGAAAGCGACTCATCAAACTCTCAAACTCTCAAACCTTCAAACTCCCCAACAAAATTCACGCTCAGCTATATAGGCGTTCTTGAACAATTGAGAAACCCTGAAAACCTTTGGAAAGCACTTGATGATTTAGTGAAAACAAATAATGATTTTGCAAAGAATTTCAAATTGAAATTTGTAGGAAGAATTGATGATAAGATTTTGAATTCTATAGAAAATTCAAGTTTAAAAAATTACATTGAAAATTTGGGTTATCTGTCGCATGAAAAAGCGATTGACGAAATGTCAAATTCTTCTATACTGTTAATTACCAACTTCCCCAATGAATCTTCGAAAGGAATTATCCCAGGGAAAATATTTGAATATTTGGCAACTGGGAAACAGATTATTTCTTTCGGTCCGCATGATGCTGATGTATCAAAAATTTTAGATGAAACCGATGCAGGAAAGCATTTCGGTTATCAGGATTCTGAAACGATTAAGCAATTTATTTTAGAGAAATTTGAACTTTGGAAAGCTGGAAATCTTTTAGAAAATACTAGAAATATTAAACAGTTTTCCAGAAAGAATTTAACAAAAACTTTAGCTGAGATTTTGTAAACTACCTCGTCTTCAACTTCGTTGAATCCACCCCTTCAAAGAAGGGGAATGTTATATCGTCCACTCATCGTTGATGACAGCAACAACATAATATTTCCCATCATATTCCTCAAATACAAATCGAAGTGCATTCCAATCCATACCTCCATACTTTTCTGAACCGGGAATAAAATTTTCTGTGAAATTGGTATTTGGATACATTTCTTTTAAATTATTCAGAGAATTACCTCCACCACGAAATTGGTTAAATGAATATTCAGATTTGGTAAAGTCTTTTTTAAACACCCAATCTTTAAGATATTTTTCTAATGTGGATTTATAAATTTCACCAGAACCATCCCTTGATCCCCATGTAAAAACCGTTTTTGTAGGAAGATATTTCTCAAAATCGGTTTTTGTAAAATGTTTGTCTTCATTTTTATTGATGAATGCGTACATCGAAAACCGAACTCCTTTTTTAGGATGGATGTAGTTTGCGAAAATATCATAATATCCAACTTTCAAAGCCTGAATAAGCTCATCGTTAGTTTTTTTCAAGGCAACTTCAGTTGATAATGCATCTTGTTTGGTATCGGTTCTTTCATTTGACCTTTTAAGATTATCTGTAGCAACTGCTGGATTTTTATCCTGTTTTTTTTCACATGATAGCGCTAATAAAAGTGCAAATATGGCAAAAGCTTTTTTCATTCTAAAATTTTCACAAAAAGTCCAAAACCAATGCCACGATTGAGTTAGGGAATAAAGAGTATTTTGTTGAGTTTTTGAGTTTCAATTTTAAACTTTAGTCTTTTAGCATTATCTCACGGTCTTTTGCTTTACCTATTTTTGTAAATTTGCTATATGGAAATTGTAGATATTCTGATTATCGGAGCCGGACCCATCGGTTTAAATTGCGCCTTGGAAGCCAAGAAAAACAACCTCAGTTATTTGATTATAGAAAAAGGAACCATTGTCAATTCGTTGTACAAATATCCTTTGTATATGAGATTTTTCTCGACTGCCGAAAAATTGGAAATCGCTGAAATTCCTTTTATCTCGGCAGCTCCGAAACCGGGAAGACAGGATGCTTTAGAATATTATCAAGGAATTGCGAGACAGAAAAATCTGAATATCAATTTGTATGAAAAGGTTTTAAATGTCTTTAAAAAAGAAGAAATATTTGAAATTGAAACTTCAAAATCAAAATATCTGGCAAAAAACGTCATCATTTCTACTGGTTTCTACGACATCCCAAATTTGATGAATATTCCCGGAGAACATTTAGAAAAAGTAAAACATTATTACACAGAACCTTATCCTTACGCTAAACAAAAAATCGTAGTCGTTGGCTCAAGTAATTCTTCTGTTGATGCTGCTTTAGAAACATATAGAAAAGGTGCTGAAGTGACGATGATTATCCGTCATTCTGAGATTTCTAAGAACGTAAAATATTGGGTAAAACCTGATATTGAAAACAGAATTGCTGAAGGAAAAATTACCGCACATTTTAATTCTGAATTAGTAGAAATTAAAGAAAATTCTGTGATTTTTAAAGATGAAAATGGCGAAATTCAGGAAATTGAAAATGATTTTGTGCTTGCAATGACCGGTTATCTTCCAGATTTTGATTTTCTGAAAAATTCAGGAATTGATCTTCAGGGAGAATGTTTAAATCCTGTTTATGATTCTAAAACGATGGAAACCAATATTCCAAACTTGTATTTGGCAGGCGTGGTTTGCGGCGGAAAAGACACGCATCTTTGGTTTATTGAAAACTCCAGGATTCATGCGGAGATGATTGTAGAAAACATTCTTTTTAATCAGAAATAAACTCATCTCAAAATATCTTACTTTTGATCATTCTATATCCAATATGAAAAAACTTGTCATCTTCACATTCATATCTACATTATGTTCGGTTCATACTTTTGCTCAGGCAGACAGCATTCAAACGTATGTCACCAAAGCACTAAAGATTATGAAAAATAAATCGGTTAATAAATCTAAACTCAACTGGGAAGATATATTTAATAAGACCTTAGCAGAAACTTCAAAAGCTAAAACTATTAAAGAAACTTATCCGAGTATTAAGAATGCTCTAAATTCTTTAAATGACTCTCACTCAAATTTTTATTCTGAAAAAATGGTAAGAGCATATACTTTAGGGTACAAAGCAACAGGACAAGAATTCCCGGTTATCAAAAGCGAATTGCTAGAAAACCAATACGCTTACATCAATTTGCCAGATATTGGCTCATTCAATAAAGGCGATTGGAATATGTATATCAACACTTTTTACGAAAAAGTGAATGACTTACAAAAACGCAATCCAAAAGGATGGATTATTGATCTGAGAGGAAATTTTGGAGGAATGCTTTATCCGATGTATGCCGCAATAGCACCTTTTTTGGACAGCAAAAATGTGGTGGGCACAAAAGATGCTGAGGGAGCGATTGAATATTACAATTATAAAAACGGTAAATTTTATGAAGGCACTACGGCAACTCAATTATTTCAACTGACCCAGAAAGAGCCAAAAGCTGTAAAAAAGCACATTGCTATCCTTGTGAATAAAGTTACCGGAAGTTCTGCTGAATTTATCACCGCAGCATTTGTAGGCCAAAAAAATATAAAGATAATCGGCACAAAAACTCAGGGTTTAACATCCGGAAATCAGGAATACAAATTATCAGACGGTTCTTTTCTTGTGCTGACTATCGGGAATATTGTCGACAGAACAGGAAAGGAATATGCTAAAATTGGTGAAGGAATTTCTCCTGATATCACAATCGAAAAATCATCCGACGAAGGTAAAACCGATGAAGCTTATTTGAGAAAAGCTTTCGAATTTATTGATGGTAAAAAGAAAGATTAAAAATCAACCTTCACACCCAAAACAAAATTCCTTTTCGCAGCAGGATTGTAATAACGGTTTCCGAAAGCGTTGATATCAAATCCTAAAACGTAATCGGTATTGTACAAATTCTGAATTTGCAGAAATAAATTTAGTCTTGTCTTTTCAAATTGTAAAGGATATATGAACTGAATATTTCCGATCAAATTGGAATCTGGCCAAACCGTATTTGCATCATTCAAAGGCATTTTTGAAGTATAGAAATGCGAGTAATCGACTGAAAGTTTATTAAAGAAAGTAAAATTCAATAAACTGTTAATGGTCGTTTTTGGAACTCCGGTTAAATCATTCCCCGAAAAATCATTTTCTCCCTGCTGATAATTTTGAAATTTAAAATCGTAGAAACTTCCTGAAAACCTAAATTTAAAATTGCTTAGAAAATCATTTTTTAGATTGAAATTTTTAGATTCTAAAAGTAATTCTATTCCTTTTTGAACGGTTGCACCTGAATTCACAAAAAATTCCTGTCCACGCTCATTTTGTCTTCTGACGATGGCATCTTTCATTCGGAAATCAAAATAATTGGCTTCTGCGAACAATATATTGCCGAACTGTTTTCTCACACCTATTTCTTTATTCCAACCATATTCGGGAACAAGATTGAGATTAAATTCCTGATTAGATGAGCGGATTTCTTCGTTGGTCGGAGCAGAATTCCCTTTACCAATCTTTCCTCTTACTGAAAAACCTTTTCCAATAAGATAGGTCAGTCCAAAATTGGGAAGCAACTGATCTTTAAATTTTGTTTTCCCATTTTCAGACGTTGGATACAGCTTTTCCCATTCGTAAGCATTTGAATTTAAACTTAATGAAATATCTGAAAATAGTTTTTCATTAAAATTCAATTTCTGGGAAACGAAAAAGAATCCCGAATTGTTTTTAAGCTTATCAAAATTCTGCGGATCACCTTCTACTCCTCTATTATTATCAAAATTTTTAATGAAAATATTGTTTGTTCCGCCTTCAAAACCCAATCTCCATTCTGCAGAAACTTTTTCCCAGTTTTGCTGATAATTCAGATGAGTTCTTAATGCAAAATTACTTTCAAAACGGTTTTCAAAATTGGTAATAAACGGATTTTCAAAATCTACATAAGATCCCTGAGCCAAAACAAAATGTGATAGATTTGGAATAATTTTAAAGTCATGAGAAATTCCTGCTAAAACCATTTTATTACGGATTCCCGCATCTTGTTCTTTTGCTCCAGGAACAGTTGCCGTCTTTGGTCTGGCCTGTTTTCTATTAAGCTGCATTTGCTCTAAAGTCAATCCGCCTGGAGTCTGATAATCCATATCTGAAAGAAGAATCATGGCTTTCAGTTCAGCATTTTTTGAATACTTAAAATTGTCTTTGATGAAAATCTGTTTTCTTTCAACTGCAGACTGTTCTCGGTAAGAATCTGTGCGATAATAATTTTGGAAAATTTGAAAAAAGTGCTTCCCAAATTGTTTTGAAAAATTTACGCTTTCATTAAAAGTTCCATAACTTCCAACAGAAAGATTGGCCGTAGTCTTTTCTGAATTCTGCGTCTGCAACAAAACCGTTCCACCAGTTGCTGCTCCAAAATCACCACTTTCAGGACCTTTAAAGATTTCCATTCTGTTGATCAATTCGGGTGAAACGAGATTAAAATAAGTATTTCCCGATGCATCAGACAAAATAAAATCATCCAGATAGACTTTAACATTTCTGACTCCAAATGGTGAACGCAAACTGCTTCCACGCAACGAAATCCTGTAACTTCCTGGTGAACGTTCTTCCATTCTTGCTCCCGCAATCTGATTGATAGATTCGAGCAGTCTTTCTGGTGTATTTTGATTTAATAAATTTTCTGAAACTACAGAAACTGATTTTGTAGAAGTTATAAAGGAAGTCGGTTTTTTGTACGCATCAATTCGTACTTCAGAAATCAAGGTCGCTGAATCTCGTTTCTGAGAAAAGACTAATGAACCGCAAAAAGTGAGTGCTAAAAAATAAAATTTGGCCATGAAAGATTTTGTACAATTTCATTAGCAAATATTGTACAGTTTTTTTGATGTTTACAAGCCAGATGCTGAATAATTGTTTTAAATTGAAAAATCACCCCATTTCTGAGATGATTTAAGATAAAATTAATTTGAAGTATATAGTGAGTGTTTTGATACTGAAATTTGATATCCCAAAGATAAAATCAATATTCAGATTGCAAAACAGGAAAAACACCCTAATTTTTATCGCTGAAAAAAGTCAGAATAAAAAAAGCCCTGCATCATTCGACGCAGGGCTTTCAGCTTATATTTTATCTTACAAAGGTTTTACCAATTCTAAGAACCATTCTTTTACTTCACCTTCCAAATGTGGAGCTAGTTTTTCTTCACAAGTTCTGTGGTAATCATTCAGCCAATTGATTTCTTCAACAGACAAAATTTCTTTTGCAATCGTGTCTTTGAAGAACGGACAGAACGTCAATGTTTCAAACTCATAGAAAGTTCCAGAAGTTGTAGTTTCAGATTCTTTTACGGCAATCAGGTTCTCATGACGGATTCCGTATTCACCTTCTACATAATATCCAGGCTCGTTTGAACAAACCATCCCTACAAGCAATTCCTGAGGATTCAAATCTTTTCTGATGTTTTGCGGACCTTCATGTACATTCATAAAACTTCCCACACCGTGACCTGTTCCGTGATTAAAATCTTTACCATTCATCCATAAAGGAAGTCTTGCAATGGCATCCAACTGTACGCCTCTCGTCCCTTTAGGGAATTTCACCATTGAAAGACGGATTAATCCCTGTAAAACCAAAGTTGAATTTGTTTTAAACTCTTCAGAAGCCGTACCCCAAGCAAAAGTTCTCGTAATATCAGTGGTTCCTTCTAAATACTGACCTCCTGAATCTACTAAAATAGTTGCATCATTCGTTACATCTTTGCTACCTTCTTTTTTTGCAGAGTAGTGCATGATGGCACCATTATCTTTATACCCAACGATACTTCCAAAGCTTTCTCCCACGAAATTTTCTCCTTCTGCACGGAAGCCTTTCAGTTTTTGTCCGATAGAATATTCGTTCATCGTCTCTTTTCCGGCATTGTGCGTCAGCCAATAAAGAAATTTCACCATCGCAACACCATCTCTTACCATTACTTTTCTGAAACCTTCCAATTCAGTTTCATTTTTCTGAGCTTTCATCAGATTTCCAGGAACAGCAGCTTTTACAAATTCATTTCCGATTTTTAAAGCCTCAAAAATCGATTGATTGCTGTTGGGTGAAACTAAAACTTTTTCGTTTTTGATAGTTCTCAGGTGATTGTAGAATTCTTCATAAGGCATCATCTTCACCCAAGCTTCGTCCATTTGCTTTCTTGCTTCAACTTCCATCTTTTCAAGGCCTGTGAACAAGATTGCGTCATTTTTCGTAATAATAATGTATCCTAAAAATACAGGATTACTTTCTACGTCGCTTCCTCTCAAATTCAATGTCCATGCAACATCATCAAGGCTCGAAATCACGTGAACAGTCACTTCCAGGCTTTCCATCTTTTGGCGGATCGCTGCAATTTTATCAACCACAGATTTCCCAGCTCTTTCGACAGGGTGTGTATAAATAGGATTTTTTGAAGCTTCCCCTCTCTCTTTCCAAACATTCTTTAGTAAAGCATTGTCAACTAGTGTAATGTTTTTGGCATTCAGTTTTTCAAAAAGCAGTTCCCAGTTAGCATGAGAAGTCGCCAAAGCATTCACAGCCACTTTACCGCTTACAGGAATTTCAGAAATAATCCAGTCGATATAGTTTGGAGTTCCCTCCATTCCGTCTTTGAAAAGGTCAATTCCTGAGCCCGCCAATTCAATCGGAGCCTGTGTAAAATATCTTCCATCCGTCCAAAGTCCGGCCTTATCTTTCGTCACTACTACAAAACCTGCAGAGCCTAAAAATCCCGACAGCCAGGCTCTTTCCTGCCACTCTTCCGGCAGATATTCGCTCATATGCGGGTCGGCAGAATATATGATAAATGCATCAACATTGTTTTTTTGCATCTCCTCACGGAGCGCAGCTACTTTTTCCTTTGAAGTCATTTTTTATAAATTTTAAAAACCGAAAGTTACAAAAAAATCAAGCGCGCTACTCCGATTTACGGATGTTTTCAGCAGGTACTCTTGTTTTTTTAGGAGCTTAATCCGGCTATCCGCTCATACTCCTCACGCCTGCGCTTTTTCGTCTGCGACAAAAGCCCGCCGCCTGCTGCGGTGTAACCGCTACTATCCGGGCTAGGCCGAAGTCTTTGTACGAGTGCCAGTTACCCTCATTACAAATAGTTTTAGATACCATAAACTTAAATCATTAGCAATTTCATAAAATTTTGGAAAGGTTCTTGCTATTCATTAAAAATGAAAACACAGAATTACCAAAATCACAGGAAATTTTACCCGCCTCACCACTTCATTTTGCTTCCATTACTGATGGTTTTAGAGGCTTACGGAATTTATAAAATTTGGGACGACTCAGAAAACCAACTGATATGGATTTTATTTTCGGTCATCATTTTTCTGATTTTCTATTTGGCATTCATGACCAGACAGCATTATGCACTCGGACTTCAAAACAGAATCGTACGATTGGAGTTCAGACAAAGATATTTTGAGATTTTCAATAAAAGGTCAGATCAAGTTTGTGAAAAACTCAGTTTTGGACAAATTGCCGCTCTGAGATTTGCTTATGATGAAGAGTTTAAAGAACTTTTATACAAAGCCTTAAACGAAAATATTTCAGGAGACGAGATCAAAAAGTCAATCAAAAATTGGCGTCCCGATAACGAAAGAATTTAATTATATAATCACTAAAAATAAACTATTATGAGAAAGTTATCTTTATACAGTATGAGTCTTTTTGCCATACTCTTATTGACAAGTTGTGAAGCAGTAGAAACAATCTTCAAAGCCGGAATGTGGTGGGGAATAATTGTAGTTGTTGGCATCGTAGCCTTATTATTATGGCTGTTTTCTAGGGGTAAAAACTCTTAACCAAATTATTTTATGAATCAATCAGACCAAGAGATTATTTCTCACCTGAAGCCGTCAAAGATTGTTAAAATTATGAAGGATCCGGTAGCTTCTGCAAAGGCAGTGAATCTTATTTACACTTCCGATGCAGAGACAGCCGGTATCATCCGCAGAAAAAGAGGTAAGAAATATCTTTATTTCAAAGACGGCGAGAAAATCAAAGACAAAGAAGAGATCAAACGAATCAACGGTTTGGTCATTCCTCCGGCATGGGAAAATGTGTGGATATGTGCCATCGATAACGGCCACCTTCAGGCAACAGGTCTGGACGCAAGAAAAAGAAAACAATACAGATATCATTCGCTTTGGAGTGCATTGAGAAATCACACAAAATTCTACAGAATGCTTCAGTTTGGCTATGCCTTACCTGAAATCCGTCTGCAGTTAGAAAAAGATTTAGCCTTAAGAAATTTTGAAAAAAGAAAAATCCTTGCATTAATTGTAAGCTTAATGCAGCGCACGAACATTAGAATTGGGAATAGCATTTACGAAAAACTTTACGGTTCTTTTGGGCTGACAACTCTGAAAGGAAAACACGTAAAAGTGGAAGGACAGAAAATCAATTTTGCCTTCAAAGGTAAAAAAGGAGTGATGCATGATGTCAATCTGAAAAGTAAAAGACTCGCAAAACTAATTACAAAATGCAAAGAAATTCCGGGAAAAGAACTCTTTCAATATTACGACAGCGAAGGAAACCGCCATCACATTGATTCTGGAATGGTGAATGATTATATTAAAGAATTAAGTGGAGAAGATTTTACAGCAAAAGATTTCAGAACCTGGTCAGGTACAGTCAACGCTTTAATTGCGTTCAAAGAAATCGGATATGCCGAAAACAATACTCAATACAAAAAGAAAGTAAAAGCTGCATTAGATATTGTCGCCGAACATCTCGGAAATACAAGCACCGTTTGCAGAAAATATTACGTTCATCCTTTAGTCATCAATCTTTACGAAAACAATTCTATCAAAAAATACCTTGATGCTTTAGAAGTCATTGAAGAAAACGACGGAAAAGCAGGACTGACACACGAGGAAAAATTAGTTTTAAAAATTTTGGAAAACGAAAAAATGTAGTTTGACATTTCAATTAAAATCCAGGGACTGTAATAGGTGAATAAATTTCTCCTTCTTTCATTTCCATGATCTCTCCATTTTCATTAAAAGAAACACCCAGTGCTCTTGACAAAAATCCGGAGAATTTTGCAACACATTTTTGATAAGGTGACTTGATCTTAAAAGGTTGATGCCCCTTTTGTACCGTCGTAGTTCCACCATTCGTTTTCATGATCTGGTAGGTTCCTTTTATTAAACTTTTGCAGTTTTTCTGATTGATACTAATCTGAAAATTCTTAGCGTCTACAAAATACAAAACATCGGATTTCATTTTGTCTTTATCTAAAAACAGCTCCGTTTCTTTATAATTTTTTAGGTCGAAATACCATTTTGAACCTTTTAAATTACTATTCAACAATTCATCTTCAGGAATTTTATATTCTTCAATTTGAGGAGCTAAAGGATATTCTTTTACAACTTTCTTTTTGTGTTGTGCAAAAACGGTTTGAGACAACAACAAAAAAATCAAAAATATTTTTTCCATATTCAAAAGTTTAGTATTTATCAAATATAATCATTCTAAAATGCAAATAGTCTCTATCGATTTTTTGTACAAATTAATTGTTGTAAATTTGTAAAAAGCAAAAATTAAACAATACAACGTAATATGTCAAAAGCAATTTCGCAAGTACCATTTGCAGTAAACGAACCGGTAAATTCTTACGAACCGGGTTCTCCGGAAGTAAAATCTCTGATCGCTCAATACAAAAAAATGTGGGCACAAAAGATCGAGATTCCAATGGTTATCAATGGTAAAGAAGTAAAAACTGACGATAAAGTTCAGCTTCAGTCTCCTCAGGATCACGCTCATGATTTCGGATTCTACCACAGAGGAACAATGCAACATGTAGATGATGCCATCAACGCTGCTTTAGCTGCTAAAAAACAATGGAATGAGTTGGGTTGGGAACACCGCGCAGCTATTTTCTTAAAAGCTGCTGATCTTTTGGCAGGTCCTTACAGAGATGTAATCAACGCTGCTACAATGATCGGACAGAGTAAAAATGTTCATCAGGCAGAAATTGATGCGGCTTGTGAGTTTATCGATTTCTTGAGATTCAACGTAGAATTCATGACAGAAATGTATTCTGAGCAGCCGGTTTCTGACGCTGGAATCTGGAATCGTGTAGAGTACAGACCTTTAGAAGGATTCGTTTTTGCAGTAACACCTTTCAACTTTACCGCAATTTCCGGAAACTTGCCGGCTTGTATGGCAATGCTTGGAAACGTTGTGGTTTGGAAACCTTCAGACAAACAAATATATTCCGCAAAAGTAATTATGGATGTTCTTACTGAAGCGGGTCTTCCTGCAGGGGTCATCAACATGATTTTCACAGACGGAAAAGAAACTGCTGAGAAAGTTTTGGCACACAGAGATTTTGCAGGACTTCACTTTACAGGTTCAACAAAAGTTTTCCAGGGAATGTGGAAAATGATTGGTGACAATATTCACAACTACAGAACATATCCAAGAATCGTTGGAGAAACAGGTGGAAAAGATTTCGTAATCGCTCATCCTTCTGCTAACGTAGAAGCAGTTGCAACAGGTTTAGTAAGAGGTTCATTTGAATATCAAGGACAGAAATGTTCTGCTGCTTCAAGAGCTTATATTCCAAGATCTCTTTGGGCAGACGTGAAAAAAGTAATGGAAACTCAGATTGCATCCATTAAAATTGGTTCACCTGAAGATCCTTCTAACTTTGTGAATGCCGTGATCGACAAAAACTCTTTCGAAAAATGTAAAGGCTATATCGACAGAGCTGAAGCATCAAGCAATGCCAACGTAATTATCGGTGGAAAATGTGACGATTCTAAAGGATGGTTCGTTAGTCCTACCGTAATTGAAACTACTGACCCTCAATACGAAAGTATGGTAGAAGAAATTTTCGGGCCGATCTTATCTGTATACGTTTACGAAGATAAAGATTGGACAGAAACCCTTAAAATTGTAGATTCATCTTCCCCTTATTCATTAACAGGTTCTGTATTTTCACAAGACAGATATGCAACTGACGAAGCTTTCAAAGCGTTAGAAAATGCTTCTGGAAACTTCTACATCAACGATAAACCAACAGGTGCAGTTGTAGGACAGCAGCCTTTCGGTGGAGGAAGAGCTTCAGGAACTAACGATAAAGCAGGTTCTAAAATGAACTTACTAAGATGGACATCTGTGAGAAGTATCAAGGAAACTTTCGTTTCTCCTAAAGATTATAAATACCCGTATTTGGGATAACTATCAATTATAAATAATGGGTAATGAATAATTGCTCACAAAAATACAAAATGGCCTCGGAGTTAATTTCGAGGTTTTTTTGTTTAAAATTTAACAGTATTTTAATATTTTTATCATTTAATTAGTAATAAAGCGATACTTTTCGGAATAATTATTGAATACTTCCTATCACACCATTTAAAATTATATTATGAAAAAGTTAGTTTTATTAACCTTAGGGATAGGATTTTTTGCAGCGAGCTGCGGAACTAAAGAAAAGCAAATGTCATCTAGTAGCACAGATTCTACAGCAATAGACGCAGCGCAAGCCGCACCAGTTGTAGCAGATACAATGACAACAGTTCCGATGGATACTATGAAAGTAGATACCGTAGCCGCTCCTGCACCCAAATAAAAAGTCTAATGTAAAAATGGAAATCCACAGATGAAAGTTCTGTGGATTTTTTTATATTTGAATAACAAACATTAAAAAATTTACTATGAAAAAACTATGGATAGGAACAGTTCTAGGATTGTTGGTTTTCGGAAGCTGTGCCGATAAAAAAGAAAACAGAGAAGAATTTAAAGCTGAGCATAACAAAGATGCCATGCGAAATGATTTGGGAGATTCGGCAGTGGCCAACTCTGAAAAAAACGCTCCAGACACTACAAATCTCGCACAAGATACTCTTAAAAAACCAACAGATTACGAAAGCAAAGAATCACGCCCAAACACAAAAGCAGGCGGTTCAAGATAAAATACAATCCACAGAATTTTCTGTGGATTTTTTGTTTTCAGACAATTTCACCCAAATAATCTTTAATGATTTTAACTTAATTTTATGAATTGAATTATTGATAATTTTAAAGACTTGTATTAACATAATTATTACATTTGTATTCAATAAAATATTTCATGAAAAAAACAGCAATATTATCACTTCTTTTCTTTGCCGTGATTGCATTCGGACAAGGAATTAAATTTGAAGAAGGAAATTTTAAAAGCCTTTTAGCAAAAGCAAAAAAAGAAAACAAACTGATTTTCATTGACGCTTATGCAGTTTGGTGCGGACCGTGTAAACTGATGGTGAAAAACATTTTCCCTTTAAAGCCTGTTGGTGATTATTACAATGCCAATTTCATCAATGCTAAAATTGACATGGAGAAGGGTGAGGGTATAGATTTAGCAAAAAAATACAATGTAAAAGCTTTCCCAACTTATCTTTTCATCAATGGTGACGGTGAAGAAGTTCACAGGACTTTAGGATATGTTGAGGAGAAAGACTTTATCCAGTTTGCAATGGATGCAGGAGATCCAAACAAAAGACTGACTGCTCTAAAACAAAAATTCGAAAAAGGAGAAAAAGATCCTGAATTCTTAAAAAATCTTGCAGGTCTTACTATTTATAATGATTCAGACTTTGCAGGAAGAGTTCTGGACCGTTATTTCAGTGCAAAAACCACTTTAGATAAGGACGATGTTCAGATGATTCTTGCAGGAACTCAAAGTACCGAAAGTCCTTTGTATAAGATTTTCCAGAATAAAAAAGAAGAAATCATTAAAGTTTTCCCGGCTGACCGTTACGAAATGTTTGACAAAAACATTAAGCTAAATACGATCATGAAAAAAACGTACAGCGCCGATACAAAAAAATGGAATGACGATTATTTCTACACTGAAACTCAGAAATTCTTAACAAAAGAAGAATCTGAAAAGCTTTTAAAAAGAGCAAAATCAAACAGAGCTTTAAAAGACAAAGATTTCGCAACGTATGAGAAAATGACTTTAGATCTTTATAAGGATTATTCTGCTGCAAATTCAGAAGAATTAAATTCAATTGCATGGAATTTCTTTGAAAACGTCAACACAAAATCTTCTCTTGAAACTGCAGTAAAATGGGCTCAGGAATCTGTAAAGAAAAAAGAAGAATACGCAAATACAGATACTCTTGCCAATCTTTATAACAAAATCGGGGACAAGAAAAACGCTAAACTTTGGGCTGAAAAGTCTATCGCCTTAGGAAAAGCAGAAGGTCAAGATACTGCTGATACAGAAAAAATATTGAAGAGTTTATAAGCTTTAATTTAAAAACATAAAAAATTCCGCTGAAATAAATTTCAGCGGAATTTTTATTTATTGACTATGTTATAAGTTTCGCGAGTTCGAGTAGCGAAGCGTATCGAGAACTTCTTGTTATACTTAATGAAAATTTCCCGATACGGTTTTCTTCAAAAACCTACTCGAAATGACGTAGCCTTTTTAAGTTTTCTGTAATATTTATTTAGTATTGAAATAATACACTTCCCCAAGTAAACCCACTTCCAAAAGCTGAAAGAAGTACTAAATCTCCTCTTTTAACTTTCCCAAGTTCTATCGCTTCACTCAAAGCAATCGGGATAGAAGCGGCGGTTGTATTTCCGTATTTTTGGATGTTGTTGTGAATTTTTTCGTCCGGTAAACCAAATTTTTGCTGTACAAACTGAGCAATTCTCAGATTCGCCTGATGCGGAATAAACATATCTAAATCTTTAATCGTTTTTCCAGCTTTATCTAAAGCTTCCTGCATCGTTTCAGGGAACCTTGTTACTGCATGTTTGAAAACGAAATTTCCATTCATGATCGGGTAAACTTCTTTGTCGGTTACATTTTCAGGTTCTTTTCTCATTCTGTCACTCCAACCGTATTTTGAACCTGGGAATTGGGTGCATAATTCATCGGCGTACTTTCCTTCAGAATGCATATTCATGGCTAAAATATCACCTGCATTTTCGTCTTCAGTTGCCGAAAGTACAATTGCTCCTGCCCCATCCCCGAAAATTACAGAAACTCCTCTTCCTTCATCCGAAAAATCAAGTCCGAAAGAATGAACTTCTGCGCCTACAACCAGAATATTTTTATAAGTACCAGATTTAATAAAAGCATTGGCAACACTCATCGCATATACAAAACCTGAACACTGATTTCTAACATCTAAAGCTCCGATTGTATCGCAACCCAACATATCCTGAAGCAACACGCCACAACCAGGAAAATAATAATCCGGTGAAAGCGTTGCAAAAACAATATAATCAATATCTTTTGCCGTTATGCCAGCATGTTGAAGTGCTTTTTCAGAAGCTTTAAAACCAAGAAATGCTGTAGTTTCCTGCGCATCATTTCTGTTGATTCTGTGTCTGCGCTCTTTGATGCCCGTTCGCTCAGTAATCCATTCATCATTGGTGGTCATTAATTTGGCTAAATCATCATTGGTTACAACGTGATCCGGAACATGAAATCCGATTCCTTTTATTGTACTTTTAATCATATAGTTTGTTTAATTTTGGTAAAGATAAAACTTTATTTTACACATAGGTTTTTTTAAAATTTATAGTATTTTTACTTTATGCCTATCAATACAATTTACAGAGATTCGGGATGCGAATGGATAGACGTAGAAGCACCTACGGACGAAGATATGAAGTACCTTCATGAAAGATATGAGATCAACAATCTCCTTTTGGAAGACACTTTAGACCCCAATCACTTACCCAAATATGAAGAAGACGGAAACGTGAAATTCTTCCTCCTTCGGGAAAGCACCGAACTCGAACGGAAAAACCTCAACACCATTAGCGATATCAGTACCAAAATCGGGATTTTCCTTTTAGAAAAAACCATTATCACGGTACACAGAATGAAGGCAAAAAGTATTGCTGAAACCAAGAAAGAACTTACCGAAAGTTCTGATCATGTACATCCTCATAAAATTGCTCTGATGATTTCGTTGGTCATTATGAAAACCTTTGACGATGAAGCCATCAGCCTTTTTGAGACGATGGATAATATTGAAAACGAAATTTTTCTTAAAAATACAAACCATACCAATCAAATCCGAAGACTTTATAAACTAAAGCGTAAATCAGGACTGAATTCGAGGGTTTTGACCATCTCCAATGATGCCATTGATAAGTTTAAATTATTGAAACTGGAAGATTCTGAAGTCGTCGATTTAAAAGACAAACAGAAGGATGTTGTTGCCGATTTTGATCACTTGAATATTCAGATTACCAACCTAATTTCGATGTTTCTGGCATTGTCTGATCAGAAAGCCAATCAGGTGATGAAAGTTTTGGCAATTTACTCGGTGTACTTTTTACCGATCACTTTTATTGCAGGATTATACGGAATGAACTTCGACAATATGCCTGAACTCCATACCAAGCACGGATATTTTTATACTTTGGGCTTAATGGGGGTGATTGTGATTTGTACATTTATTTATGCGAGGAGGAAACAGTGGTAGTATTTCAGCATAGATGTAGAATGATATGAATAAAATATCTCTCGCAGATTGAGCTGATTTAGCAGATTAAATATGGGAAAAAAATCTGCGTTGTCTGCAAAATCTATGAGAGCCAAAAAATATAAATCATTTGGTCAAACGCAGAGACTCAAGATAAATTTTAAAACTTAAAACTCTAGGGCGCAAGGATTTTATCAAAGATAAAATTGATTGAAAACATTTTGTTACACTGAACTTTGCCGAAGTGTCTTGCGTCTTAAAAAATGTTATTAAAATTAAATAAAAACATTGGACCTTTACGTTTGACCAAAAAAACACCAAACCAAAATCATGAAACCCGAAATCCTTCAAAAAATCCTTGAGGACGACGTACTTTCTCAGGAATCAAAAGAGAAGCTTAGCGCTTTACACCAAAACATTTCCAGCAAAGAATTTTCTGACATTCTCGATGCTGAAGGCAATCAGTATATTGAGTTTGTGCAGGAAGGCGGTGGCGTTTGGGGAAGTGCATTGGTCGGTTATCTCTATGCATTGGAAATCTTCGGAATCCGTTTTCTGAAAGTGGCAGGAACGAGTGCCGGAGCCATCAACACGATGCTTATCGCAGCTTGTAAAACAAAAGAAGAAGCGAAGGGTGAAGTCATTAAAGACATTCTATTCAATTGGGATTTTTCTGATTTTATGGATGGGAAACCGTATGTGAGAACTACCATTCATGCCATGCTCAACAATAAAAATTTCCTTAAAATCAATTTGATTATCATTGCTGTAGTCATGTTGATTCTTGTTGCGCTGCCGTTTATTATTTCGTCTGAAACAATTCTTAATGCTAAACTTTTATTTTTAGTCCCATTGATTCCTATTATCATTGGGTTTTTCTGTTTTAAAAAGTTTTATAGTGATTTCAGGAAAAGCAACAGCGGACTGAATCCCGGAAATGTTTTCCTCAAACAAATGACCGATGTAATGAACGGATTCGGAATTAAAACCGTTGCCGAACTCAACCAAAAATTCATTCAGAAAGAAGCTCAAATGAATCTCAATTACCGCTACGGAAACGGAATGGAATTTTACACCAATGCGCTCAACGGAATTGAGGAAATCAAGATGAATAATCTCGAACACATCGACGAAACCCGTTACCGAATATTCTTCGAGAGTGCCGAGAACAATGATTATTACAAGAACAATCCGTTTTATCAGCTTCAGACCGAATATATCGTCATTACCACAGATATCAACGCAAAAATAAAAGTCGAATTACCTACAATGGCGAATCTTTATTGGTCTGAGGAAGAACTGAAACACATCAGTCCAGCTGAGTTTGTACGGGCTTCGATGTCTGTTCCTTTCTTTTTTGAGCCGATGCAAAAGCTCATCAACAAAGACGATGATTCTGTAAAATATGCCTGGAAATTCTGGATGAACACCGAAAAAGAAGATATTTATCCTGTCGGAATTTTTATCGATGGCGGTACACTTTCTAATTTCCCGATCGATCTTTTTCACATGAATGATATTTTTTATCCGAGACTTCCTCTGTTTGGTGTACAACTGACCAGCGATTCTGAAATTTTAGGCGAAAAAGGAAAAACAAGTGAACAAATCCTGAAAACTCCCCTTTCCTACGCCGGAAATATCATCGGAACTTTAAAAGGGTTCAATGACAAAACATTTCTGACCAAATACTCTTTTTACAATCTTTACAGCATCAAAACTGTCAACTGTGGAACGAGTAGCTGGCTCAATTTCTTTATGAAAAGAGAAGAAAAAGAACAACTCTTTAACGCTGGATTTTCTGCGGCATTAGATTTTCTCAATCAATTTGATTGGGCAAAATATAAGTGCGAAAGAATGATGGTTGCCATGAAAGAGAAAAAGATTTTGAAGGAAGAGGATACGAAGACGGTGGGGTGAGTTGGGTTGGTGTTTGAGTGTTTGAGTGTTTGCTAATAAAAGTAGATTTTTTGACCGTTCATTGTCAATTTTTACTATTTTTAATTTTTACTTATTTATATGAAATATATCTGCGAGTGCTGCAGCGAAGAAAAAGAAGAATGGCCAGCAATAGCTTACAAATCACCCTATCCCTATATAAACCTTTCTGATGAAGAATTGGAAAATTCTGAAATTACATCAGACATTTGTATTATCAGGTATTCGGACGAAACCTGCTATTTTATAAGAGTAGTTCTCGTACAAGAAGTGCATGAAAGTTGTCAGGATTTGGAATATGGAGTTTGGGTTTCTTTGAGTGAGAAAAGTTTTAATGAATATGTTGAAAATTACGATAATAAAGATTTTGAAGGAGGATGTTTTGGTTGGCTCGCAATATATCTGCCTGATTATGAATTTGATAATCCAATTCCAACTGATGTTTTTATCAATAATAAAATAGGCAGACCTTCTATTTATCCGCATGAAAGCCATGAGCATCCTTTTGTTCATGATTTTTATAAAGGAATTTCAAAGGAAGAGGCTGAAAGAAGAATTAATGTAGTTTTGAGGAAATAAAATAGCCGAGATTCTTCCTTCGTCAGAATGACAAACAATGATATATTTACTATCTACAACTAATCAACACAGAACATGACCACAAAAATAGACATCAGAGAATCTCTAAACCTACTCAACTCAGAAACAACCACTGAAACAGAAATATTTCAAAACCAAACCCTGCGTCCCATTTTAAAATTGCAGAATGATCTTTATCTGTCACTGTTTACAAACTACGCATTACGACAAAAAGCAGATTTCTCTACGTTATCGGCTTTTAAAAAGCAAATGTTTATCGAACAAAGCCTGCAAAAAGATGCTGTGCTGAAAAACACTTTTATTGGGATGACCATAGGGATGTTTACTATGGAGGAACTGGAGCTGTATCAATCTGACAGCAAAGTTTTCAATAAAAGAATCATAACGATGCTGATCGAGAGATTGAAAAGTCAGATGAAATAATTGCAAAAGTTTAACAAATTAGTTTTTAACGGTTTGTTTGTCATTCCGGAGGAATCTAAACTGCTTTATTTTCAGTGTGTTGAGATTCCTCCGGAATGACAAAATGACTATTCATTTCAGCGTTATGACTAAAAACGGACATTCATAAAAAATTGAAGTTGAAAATAAAATTTTAGAGATTCTTCCTTCGTCAGAATGACAAACAGTAACCTACCCTCTCCTCCACATCGGATTATGCCTCAGAATCTCCTCATTCACAGCACAATCTTCAGCATGAGCCCCTTTCAAAAAACCAATGCTCATCAGAAACTCATTCACAATTTCTCCGCCTGTGAATTTGAATGTTTTTTTGAATAATTTCATCCATTCTTGTAAATCTTTCGGATGATTATGTTCCAGCCATTTTTCAAAAGATCCGAATTCTTTTTGAAGTTCAATAATGGTTTTGGCATTTTCTATGGCAGCGTTGACTTTCAGTTTATTTCTGATAATTCCAGGATCGCTTAATAATCTTTTGCGGTCTTCTTCGGTGTAAGCGGCAATTTTTTCAATATTAAAATTGTCATATGCTTTTCTGAAACTTTCTTCCTTTTTCAAGATTGTTTCCCAGCTCAGACCTGCCTGATTGATTTCCATGACGAGTCTTCCGAACAATTCGTTGTCATCATGAATCGGGAAGCCATAATGGTTGTCGTGATATTTTTTGTGCAATTCTTTTCTGCTTTCTGGCTGCATTCTTTCGATTACTGAACAATAACTCATGAGAATAGGTTTTCTGTTTTTGTTAAAAATTTATCTAAAGCTTCTTTCATATCAATTCCGGTGCGATCTGCCAAAACAATGAGCCACCAGATATTTTCGCCTAATTTATGTTCCAATTCTTCAGCAGAATTCTTTTTTGACCACGTTTTTTCATGAGACATCACATTTCTGCCAACCAACCCTGCATCTGTAAGATATGCCAAAGCATCTTGCTCAAGTGTCCACTCAGTTCCGTTTTGCTGAATTTCTAACTTGTGGTATTTTTCTCTGATTGCTAGTGAGCGTTCAATAATTTTGTCTAAATTATTGTATTCCATCATTTATATTTTACAATTAACAAAGATAAGATGTACTATTGACAACTGTTAGTCAGTAGCAAAAAAAATTAAGTAAGAAATTAAATCTGAAAAAATCCAATACAAATAAAAACCGTAGTTTTGTGAAGATGTCAAATGTAAAACTCCATATAAAAATATACAAAGCGATTGTAGTGATGCTTGTTGTGGCGTTTTCATTATCTCCGTGCTCACTAAAGAGAGATGTGTTGGGGATTTTCAACATTCAGCATACAAGTTCTCTCAACAAAGTAAAAACAACCGCATTATCATTTTCAAGTTGTCAGAGTATCAGTTCTTCTGCAAAGGTTTCATTTTTAAAAGCTGATTTTAAATTTAAAAACCATCTATTTTCTGACATTTTACAATCAGTAAATGGCTATTCTGAAAATAAAACTGTCGTTCTCAAAAACTATTCTGGAAACACATCCGGAAACAGTCCACCAAAATATATTTTATTTAAACAGTTGAAGTTATATATGATTTAGATTTCGTTCAAAAATTCATTTTTAGTATCAATTTTTAAATAAATTTTAATGAAAAACAATACAACAAATCAGTCCTTTGATGTGGCTGGTTTATATGCTTTACCAATCCGTCTTGTCATTGGGTGGACCTACTTTTCAGCTTTTTGGCGCAGACTTATCCTCGAAAACAAACTGATACCTGATGAAGCGGGATATATCGGTGAAAAATTCAATCACTTTTTGCCCAATGCTTTGGGAATAAAACCCATTATCGAGTATTTGATAACTCATCCCGATGCGCTGCAAACCTCTATGATTAGTTTTACCATTATCGAAGGGATTGTAGGACTATTCATAATTCTTGGGTTATTCACAAGATTAATGGCTTTAGGAGTTTTCGGTTTAGCAATGGGCATATTATTGGGTTCAGGTTGGATCGGTACGACTTGCTTAGACGAATGGCAAATAGGGGTTTTGGGAATAGCGTGTGGATTTACTCTTTTTCTCACAGGAAGCGGATCTTATTCTTTAGACCAATATTTTAACAATAAACAATACGGTTTTACACAGAAAAAATGGTTTAAATGGTTAGGTTCCGGTCAATTTTCCATGTTAAATTATAAGTATTTTGTCTTATTGGGATCACTTGTTATTTTTGGACTTACCTTATTTACCAATCAATATTTTCATGGTGGTGTCTTTGGAACTTTGCACAATAAATCGGTAAAACCAAAGATTGAAATATCTAATATTAAGATGAATCATTCACAGATTAAATTTGAAATTTACAGAACGGAAGGTGCAGATGTCTATGGCTCTTTTCTTATAGGAATTGATTTTCTCAACGAAAAAGGGAAAGTTATCCAATCATTGAATGGAAAAGAACTTTCAAAATTCTCAAAAGAAAATATTCATAATCATTATGTGGCAAAAGTAAAACCCGGAAAGCACAGTTTGATTATTCCCTTAGGTGCAAAAGCAGATTTAAGTTTAGATATAAAAGAAGCTTTAATTCAAAATGAAAAGATTTCTATTATCAAATTAACTGATATCAGTGGCGCAGAGTGGATATCAAAAATCGAATAACATAAGTTTTACATTTCCTCATGCTCAAACTTTTTCTGAATATGAGGAAATTTAGCTTTATCAACTCTCATTATTTTGTAAATTTTATATCAATAAAAATCACCAAAATCATATCACGTGGAAAAACTCAATTCTTTTACTTTTAGTTTTAACATTCAACAGTTTCTGAACTTTCGCAAAGACTCAGGAAATTTCTGACGGTGAAACTGTAGATGTCAACGGTCTGAAGGTTAGTTTTCAACATTACCAACATTCTTCCTGTCATTGGAAGTTACTATTTTGATGCCGGCGACACGATTAATGACAATGCTATTTTCCTTGTGCCTGCCAGATAAGAAACCTTATGTAAGTGTGAGGAGTTTGAGATAAAATATATCTAATTTCAAAAAAACTGTATAATTTGATTTGAAAATGATTTTAAATATTGTTTTTAATGAATGTCAGTTTTTATTTGAATACATATTACACAAAGAAAAGCTACAGAAATTCTGTAGCTTTTTTCTTGATTGGTCGATAGAATTTTCGACTTCATCCAATATTTTATTTAAGACTAAACTTGAGTTTCTTTATCTTTTAACATCCAAGGCACGATAAAATAAAAACCAATGGCTATCATGGTCGCCAAGATTCCGGTGCCTATCCAGAGAATATTAAACCCGAATTTTTCGGCAATTAAAGTTCCTAAATAAGGCGTAACGATAAATGCAATCGAAAAGGAAATTCCATTCAATCCCATGTACGCGCCTTTATTATTTTTGCCTGAACGTAAAGCTGTAATGGTTGACATGAAAGGCAACGCCCAAATTTCACCCGCAGACAAGAGGCTCATTGAAATCACCAAAGTGATAATGCTATGATCGAAGCCAAGCATTGCGTACGAAAGTCCGCAAATAAATGTTCCTAAAAACATGGTACGAGCCAAAGTAAAATACTTTTCGGCAATCTGAACCAATCCCATTTCAAGTAAAACCACCAAAAATCCGCTGTATCCTAAAATATATCCAATACTTTGCTGACTTAAATGCGCAGTATCTTTGTAAAATATGGTCAATGTACTGAATAACTGAAAGAAACAGATTGAAAATAACATACAAAAGAAACAGTAAATCAAGAATTTACCGTCACTATATGGCGAGTTTTCTTTCTTAATTTCTATAACTTCTTGTACCTTTTTTGCTTTTATTTTTGCCAGTCTATTTCTTTTGTAGAAAAACCAAATATAGATTAAACCCGCCAATAAAGCTGCTAAAGCATTACTGTAAAACAAAAAATCATAAGAAATTGCTGACAAAATTCCACCTAAAGCAGGACCAATCGAAAATCCTAAATTGACCGCCATTCGGTTTAGCGAAAATGCTCTCGTAATATTTTCAGGCTTTGCATATTTTGTAATTGCTACAGAGTTCGCCGGGCGAAATGAATCACTTACAATACTTTGCAGTAAAATAATTAAAGCAACACCTGCCTCCGTTTTAAAAAGCGGAATTAAGCAAAACAAAGGTACACTCAATAATAAACTAAGATATTGAACTTTGTACTCTCCGATTCTATCGGTAATAAATCCGCCTAACCAAGAACCGATTACCGAACCGATTCCGAAAAAGCTTAAAACAATTCCGGTATTTTCTATACTGAATTTCAGATGCGCAGTCATGTATACTCCCAAAAACGGAAGTACCATAGAGCCGGAACGGTTGATCAGCATTACCAATGCCAGCATCCAGCTTTCTTTTGAAAGTCCTTTGTAAGAACTTGTATATATATGTAAAAGTTTCACAATTTCTGATTTATTGATTAATAACGTCACTTCGAGTAGATTTTTGAAGAAAATCGTATCGAGAAGTTCATTGATAGTTCTCGATACATTTTTCTTCATTTCATTTCGAAAAACACTCGAAATGACGAAAAAAAACAGGACTTAAAAAATTAAGCCCTGTTTTATTTATAGTGATATAAATAAATTTTTACTCCGGCTTATAGGAGTCTTTTAAAGTTACTGTTCTGTTGAATACAAAATTTGTATCCGTAGAATCCTGATCTTTCGTAAAATATCCAATTCTCTGGAACTGTAGCGGTTCGCCCACAGCAACATCTTTCAAACTTGGCTCAGCAAATCCCTGAATGGTAGAAACAGAATCCGGATTGATGAAATTTAAGAAATCTACATCTTTCTCAGCATCAGGCTGTTCTACAGTGAATAAGTTATCGTAAATTCTGACATCTACAGGAATAGCATGTGATGCAGAAACCCAATGAAGTGTTCCTTTTACTTTTCTTAAACTCTCTTCAGTTCCGCTTCCTGACTTCGATTTTTCGTCGTAAGTAGCGTAGATTGTTGTGATTTCTCCGTTTTCATCCTTATCCACTCTTTCAGCTTTGATGATATACGCCGATTTTAAACGGACTTCGCCACCCAATTTTAATCTGAAGAATTTTTTATTAGCTTCTTCCTGAAAATCTTCACGCTCAATATATAATTCTCTTGAGAATGGAACTTCTCTTGTTCCTGCATTTTCCTGCTCAGGATTGTTCTCAGTCTCTAACCATTCTTCTTGTCCTTCAGGATAATTCTCAATGACCAATTTTACCGGATCAACGACTGCCATGACACGTTTTGCAACTTTATTCAGGTCTTCACGCACGCAGAAATCCAATAATTGAATGGAAATTAAATTTTCTCTCTTGGCAACACCTACCTTCTCAATAAAGTTCCTGATAGAAGTTGGTGTATACCCTTTTCTTCTCATTCCGGAAATCGTAGGCATTCTAGGATCATCCCAACCATTCACTACATTTTCAGCGACTAGCCTTTGTAGTTTTCGTTTGGAAGTAATCATATAAGAAACATTCATCCTCGCAAATTCTCTTTGCTTATTTTTAACCTTACCTTCTTCGTACACCTGGTCTAAATACCAGTTGTAAAGCGGTCTGTGGTTTTCAAACTCTAAAGAGCACAATGAATGCGAAACTTGTTCGATATAATCAGATTCACCATGAGCCCAGTCATACATCGGATAAATTTTCCAATCTGTACCGGTTCTATGGTGTGGCTTGTTTAAAATCCTATACATAACAGGGTCACGCATATTCATATTTGGCGAAACCATATCGATTTTTGCACGCAGTGACATTGAACCACTTTCAAATTCACCGTTTTTCATCTTTTCGAATAACTCTAAAGATTCTTCCACAGGACGATTTCTGAAAGGTGATTCTACACCTGGTTCTGCAGGATTTTTTCTCTGCTCGGTAATCGTTTGCGATGGTTGCTCGTCTACATAAGCTTTACCTTCTTTAATCAATTGAACTGCCCAATCGTAAAGCTGCTGGAAGTAATCTGATGCATACAACACTTTATCCCATTTGAAACCTAACCATTCAACATCTTTCATGATAGAATCTACAAATTCCTGCTCTTCTTTTTCAGGGTTTGTATCGTCGAAACGAAGGTTTACAGGAGCATTATATTTTTCGCCCAAACCAAAGTTGATGCAGATCGCTTTTGTGTGACCTACATGCAGATAACCATTGGGTTCCGGCGGAAAACGGAAACGGATCTGATCATTTCTCATACCGTTTGCCAAATCATCTTCTATAATTTGCTCAATAAAATTGAGTGATTTTTTTTCTTCTTCCATTAGAGTAAACTTACGTTGCTGCATAACTTACACAGCAATTTGCAAATTTAAGAAAATTTAAGGGTTAAAAAAAACGATATTTTTAACAATGAATTCACACACAATTGAAAATTTATTCCGAACTTTATTCAACCAAAATTACACTTCCAAAACTATTAATAATGGCTGTCTATATTCTCAGCAACCGCAAAATTGTTCGGCACAAACGCGAAAAGACTGATTCTTTCTCCAACGACGAATATTCAATCCCAAATTTCAGGATTGCGAGATGTAATTTTGAAAATTTCACAGAGCCAACTTCTCAGACAAAAAAGAAAAAAGATTATTCCAATAGAAAAATTTTAGACTATCAATTGTTTTCCGAACCTGAAAAACAAGGATATGAAGAAGTTTTGGAGGTTTTATTAAACGAAAAAGGTTTAAAAAACTCAAAATTAACGGCAAATAATCTCGGCGGAACTCAGAGAATGTTTTATGAATTATACAAAAACATGTCTTCCACAAAGGTGAGGAGCGATGTTTTGATATTTATTCATGGGTACGCATATACATTTGATGATGAACTGAAAGCCATAATTGATCTCAAAAAACTCTTTATCGATAATCACGAATCTCCGATTGAACATATTTTGTTTGTGAGTTGGCCGGCTTCAAGCAGTTTGGTTCCAATGACCTACTTTGATGACAAAGCTGCAAGCATCAATTCCGGAACCTCATTGGTGAGAATGTTTTATTTCTACACTCAATTTTTAAAAGATATTTTCTCCAATAAGGATCTGAAACCATGCAATCAACACATTCACCTGATGACGCATTCTATGGGGAACAGAGTGCTTCAAAGTATGTTGTACAGTTTAAAAAAAGAAAATGTGCTAAGAGTGATTGACCAAGTTTTATTGTTAAATGCTGATGTTTCTTATAAAGTATTTGATGATGAGGAAAATTCTTTTAACAAGCTTCCCTTATTGGCAAACCGGGTTTCTATTTACTTAAACAGAAAAGATGCCATTCTGGGAATTTCTCAGTTTACAAAAAACATTCTTACCCCAAGATTAGGAAAAAACGGACCTTCAAATATTGAACATTTTAAAGATATTGTATCGATTGTCGACTGTACTTTTATTGAAAACGATTTGAAAAACTCTTTCAAATTTGAGTTTGGAAACCATTGGGGATACCTTTCAAGTTCACAAGCTCAGGATGATATTTTTCAAACATTGAATGGAGTTGACAGAAATTTAATTACTAACAGAATAAAAAATAATGAATATACTTTTACCCTTATTTCAGAATAAAATTACAATGCATTGAATAGTAATTTTATTCACAATCATTAAAAATGGTACGACCTTTGTCCTACCCAAGTTCCTTCAGATAAACCAAAACTATATATACTATTATGAAAAGAGTCAAAAAAAAGTTTTCTTATATTTTAGACTATATAAAGAAAGCAATGTTCATTAGAAAAGACGTGATTTAATCACACAGAATTAATTTTAAACGGAAATTATTGATTTAAAAAACTACTTTACTTAAAAAAAATAATCGATCTCCTTTTAATTCCAAATGACTTTCAAAATTGTTTGTGAAAAGACCTCCTGTTCCTAAACCTTGAGGCATAGGATTGTTTTTTGTAAATGTATATTGTGCAATTGCATTTAGACCTAAATTACTTTCCAGCGCAGAAGTAATCCACCAGCCAATATTATTTTGTTCGGCTAAAGATATCCATTCGTCAGAACCAGAAATTCCGCCAACCAAAGATGGTTTCAAGATAATATATTGAGGTTGTATAGCTTCTAAAAGTTTTCTCTTTTCAGTAAAATTAATCACTCCTATCAACTCTTCGTCTAAAGCAATTGGTGTTGGAGTTTGCGCGCACAATTCTGCCATGTCATTCCAATTTCCTGCTCTTATAGGCTGCTCTATTGAATGAATATACAAATCTGCCAATTGTTGCAATACGATTTTAGCTTCATCTTTAGAAAATCCGCCGTTGGCATCAACACGCAGTTCCAATTTTTCTTTTGAGAATTTTTGTCTTAATTTTTGAAGAATTTCATGTTCAGATTTCCAGTCGACTCCGATTTTTAATTTAATACAATCAAAACTCTGTGCTAATTTTTCCTGAATCTGCTCTTCCATGTAACCAAAATCGCCCATCCAGATCAACCCGTTGATCATCATTGAGCTTTTACCTTCTGTAAATTCACTTGGAAAATAGAGTTTTCCGCCATGTTTTAAATTCAACAAAGCTTGTTCGTACCCAAACCAAATGGAAGGAAATTCTTTTAATTCTTCTTTTAAAAATTCAAAGTCCTGATCAATATTTTCACACAACCATTTTAATTTTTCTTCATAATCCGGTCGGTCATCAAAACTCAGTCCTCTGAAAATAGCACACTCTCCTACTCCTTTTTTTCCGTCATCAGAAATTTCAAGAATAAAAGTTTCCTTTTCATACAAAACGCCGCGAGATGTTCCACTCGGGCGTTTGAATTTTAATAAATATCTAAAATATTCTGCTTTCATTTATTTTACGCTGTCGATTCGCATAAACTCTTCGGCTTTCTCTACCATATCGATACTACCCGCAAAGAATGGTATTCTCTGGTGAAGTTCGGTAGGTTCAACCTCCATAATTCTTCTGAAACCGTCTGTTGCCTTTCCACCAGCTTGTTCAGCCAAGAATGCCATCGGATTACACTCATATAACAATCTCAGCTTTCCGTTAGGCGACTGACCGTAAGATGGGTAAATGTAAATTCCACCTTTCAGCATATTTCTATGAAAATCTGCTACCAACGAACCGATATATCTTGAAGTGTAAGGACGGTCACCTTCTTCCATCTGACAATATTTCAGGTAATTTTTAACTCCCTGGGGGAATTTAATATAATTTCCTTCATTGATGGAGTAAATTTTACCAGTTCTTGGGAAAGTCATATTAGGATGAGAAAGATAATATGTTCCCAAAGAAGGATCTAATGTAAATCCGTTCACGCCGTTTCCTGTTGTGTAAACAATCATCGTAGACGAACCGTAAATTACATATCCTGCAGCAATCTGATTAATCCCTTTTTGTAAGAAATCTTCCAACTGCACAGGTGTACCAGGCTCGGTAACTCTTCTGTAAATTGAAAAAATAGTTCCTACAGAAACATTAACGTCTATATTTGAAGAACCATCCAAAGGATCGATCAATACTACATATTTACTTAAATGACCATTTTCTCCACATTTGATGTCGATAAAATCGTCATTCTCTTCAGAAGCAATTCCGCAGACAACTTCTCTTTGAGAAAGTGCCGTGATAAAGATATCATTTGCAATCACATCAAGCTTTTGCTGCTCTTCACCCTGAATATTCTGATTTCCTGCAGCGCCTGTAATATCTACAATCCCTGCCTTATTAACTTCTCTGTTTACGACCTTGGATGCCAGCCTTATAGCACTTAGAAGACGTGAAAATTCACCAGTGGAATACTGAAAATCTTCCTGTTTATCAATTAAAAATTCTCCTAAAGTCTGTAACGGTTGATCTGACATTTTTATGTTTTTTACTTTACCGTCAAATTTCGTAAAATTTATCACACTAAAAAACATTTTCTCATAAAAGACTTTAAACACTATTAATCAACATCTTAAACCTAAATTTCACTTAAATAATTAGGAAACAGACTGTCAGCGTTACTCCCAAAATACACACCTAAGAAAGCAATATTTCATCTCTTTTACGGTAATTTTAATTAAATCTTAATTCAACCTGCCGATGCACTATTTCATATCTCATCGTAAATGTCTAATTTTGACCTCCGAAAAAAACGTGAATGATTTATATCTAACAATTTTATTCTTAACAATTTAATGAAAATTTTCAAGTTTGGTGGCGCATCTGTGAAAGACGCTGAAAGTGTAAAAAATGTATCAATGGTTCTTAGCAGCCAGGGTTTTGAAAAATGTCTATTGGTAATTTCAGCGATGGGTAAAACCACGAATGAGCTGGAAAAGGTGGTAGAAATGTATTTCAAAAAAGACAACTATCAAACTGAAATTGAGAATATAAAACAGAAACACATCGAAATAGCCAAGGGGCTTTTCTCAGACGACCATGCAGCTTTTGAAGAAATAAACTTGTTTTTTGACGACATTGTTTCATTTTTAAGAAGAAATAAATCTCCTAACTATAATTTTGTGTACGATCAGGTTGTAAGCTGTGGAGAAATGATATCTACCAAAATTGTAAGCGAATATCTTAATGATATACAGTTTACCAACCAATGGCTTGATGCAAGAGACTTTATAAAAACAGACGACTCTTACAGAGATGGTAATGTGAATTGGCAAAAAACTGAAGAATTCATATCGAATTTAAATTCTAACATTTGCTATGTAACTCAAGGTTTCATTGGTTCTGATGACAATAATTTCACTGTAACTTTGGGAAGAGAAGGCTCAGATTATTCTGCTGCAATTTTCGCATATTGTCTTGATGCAACAGCGATGACGATTTGGAAAGACGTTCCTGGAGTAATGACGGGTGATCCAAGAATTTTTAAAGACGTTACGCTTTTATCTAATATATCTTATGAAGAGGCAATAGAAATGGCCTATTTTGGCGCAAGCGTTATTCACCCGAAAACTTTACAACCACTTCAGCAAAAAAATATTCCTTTCTATGTGAAATCTTTTGTAGACCCTACAAAAGAAGGAACCAAAGTAGGTGCTTCTGACAAAAATCAAAGTGAAGAGTCTTATATTTTAAAAAGTGATCAAACTTTGCTTAAAATTTCAACAAGAGATTTCTCATTCATTGCAGAAGACCACATGAGCTTGATTTTCAACAATTTAGCTAAACATAAAATCAAAGTCTCTTTGATGCAGAATTCTGCAATTTCATTGGCGTTATGCCTTGAAGATAAATTCCTTAAAATTGAGGAGCTGAATAATGAACTTCAGAAAATTTTCAAAACCGAAGTTATAAAAAATGTATCTTTATTTACGGTAAGAAATGCAAAAATGGAGAACATCAACAAATTTTACCAAGAAAAAAGTGTATTATTGGAACAGATTTCAAAAAACACACTTCAAATGGTAACATTGTAAAACTAATTCCGACTAAACCACAGATGAGCTTAATATCGAAAACTGATTTAATCAAAGCTTCCGGCTTGCATAAAATAGGATTTCTCAAGAATCCTGTTGCGTCTGCTGTCATGAGCATTGCAAAAATAAATGAAGTCAACAGACTTTATGACAAGCTGAAAGACAAAGAAGGTAAAGATTTTTTCGATTCTTTCGTGAGAGAAAGGAATTTAAGCTATGTTGCGTTTGAGGAAGATTTAGCAAAAATACCAAAAACAGGACCGTTCATATTGGTTTCTAATCATCCGCTGGGTGCAATCGACGGAATTTTGATGTGTAAAATTCTTTCAGAAGTACGTCCGGATTTCAAAGTGATGGGAAATTTTCTTTTAGAAAAAATAAAACCCATGGAACCGTTTGTGATTGCTGTAAATCCTTTTGAAGGAAGAAAAGAAGTCAGAAACAGTGCAACCGGAATGCGTGAAACATTGAAACATCTTGAAAATGGTGGCTGCGTAGGAATTTTCCCTGCCGGAGAAGTTTCAAACAAGAATAATCCTTATGGTGAGATTCTGGACAGAGAGTGGGAAAAACCAGCTTTGAAGCTTATAAAGATGGCAAAAGTTCCTGTTGTCCCAATGTATTTTCATGCGAAGAACAGCACTTTATTTTATCAGGTAGCCAAAATCCACCCTAACTTACAGACCATTATGCTTCCTGCGGAAATGATGAATGACCGTGAGAAACCCATCAGAATCAGAATAGGAAAACCTATCACTGTAAAGACAATGGATGAGATGGAAAATATTGAGGAATTGGGAGAGTTTCTGAAGCGTAAGGTTTATATGATGAAATCTTACTACGAAAAAAGGAAATCTCTGGCACAGGTGATCAACCTTAAAAATTTATCACTGAAATTCCAGCTTTTACGAGAAGAAAACATCGTTCAGAATATTATCGACGAAACTCCGAAAGAAGATTTAATTAAAGATATTTCTAAACTTCGCGGAACCGACAAAATGCTCTTCAGCAACGGTAATTACGAAATTTATTTTACAGCATACGAAGAAATCCCTTCTGTGATGAGGGAAATCGGGAGACAGAGAGAACTGACTTTCCGTGCGGTGGGTGAAGGAAGTAATTTACCGTTTGATCTTGATGAATATGATAAACATTACCATCACTTATTTTTGTGGGATAACGCTGCAGAAAAACTTGCAGGCGCTTACAGAATGGCTTTGGGTAAAGATGTAATGAAAAAATTCGGAATTAAAGGCTTTTACACGAGTTCTTTATTTGAATTTGAACAAGATATTCATCCGTTTTTCAAAAAGGTTATTGAAATGGGACGTGCTTATATCTGCGAAGAATATCAGCAAAAACCACTTCCTTTATTCCTTTTATGGCGTGGGATTGTTCACGTTTGTTTGAGAAATCCGGATCATAAATTCCTAATGGGAGGCGTAAGTATTTCTAATAAATTTTCTGAGTTTTCTAAATCTTTAATGATAGAGTTTATGCGATCAAATTACTACGATTCCGCTGTCGCTCAATACATTACTCCAAGAAATGATTTTAAAGTAAAACTGAGAGATCGTGATAAACATCTTTTCTTAGATGAAATGGAATCTGATTTGAATAAATTAGATAAAATCATCGATGATCTGGAACCAGAACTGAGAATGCCTGTTTTAATTAAGAAATACATTAAGCAAAATGCCAAGGTAATTGCTTTTAATGTTGACCCAAATTTTAATGATGCGATTGACGGATTGATGTATATCAGAATCAGCGATCTTCCTGAAAGTACGATTAAGCCTGTTTTAGAGGAGATGAGCGAGCAAATAAGAAAAGAGCAGGAAAATAATCAGACTGAAAATCAGTAGGTTTTAATAGAATAATAAAAAAGTTTGATTAATATTTGCTTCATATACCAAAACTTCCTACTTTTGCATCACTTTAAAACAACGAAGTAAATCAATGGTTTCTTAGCTCAGTTGGTAGAGCAATGGATTGAAAATCCATGTGTCCCTGGTTCGATTCCTGGAGAAACCACTTAAACCGCCTTTCATCAGGCGGTTTTCTTTTCAAAATTGTTTAAAAGTAATTTGCAGAATTTAATATTTATTATTACTTTTGCATCACTTCAAAACGAATTACAAACCAAAATGGTTTCTTAGCTCAGTTGGTAGAGCAATGGATTGAAAATCCATGTGTCCCTGGTTCGATTCCTGGAGAAACCACAAAATTAAACAAATTCTAACATCCCTTCAAATTGAACGATTTGAAGGGATATTTTTTTGATGCAATATCAAAAAAAATACAAATTATCGGCTCAGTATTGAAACCTCAGTATCAAAATCTGGGGGAAGATAAAAAGTGACAACTTTGTTGTATGTTCAGCGAACAAGAATTACTAAAGTTTTTACTTCTACCATACTTAGTGGAATATTTCGATATTGTAAAATGTGAAGAAAAAGAAAGTTTGCCTTACCTGTATTTTAAAGAAAAAAGCACAATACCTAAAGAGTTCTCGTCTCATCAACTTCAATCGAAAGGATTTTATGAAACCATTACAGTGGATGATTTTCCGCTTCGGGGAAAACCTGTAAAACCTCTATATCAAACGCAGAAGATGGACGGATATTAATTCTGGAAACATTGTTCATCGGGACTGGAAACTCATCGCTAAAGGCACTCGCATGACACAGGATTTTGCAGAGTTCTAAAAAAAATCAGCCGACACTAAAGCACTTCCCTTATAAACCATTGGTGAAATGTATGGTATTAACGGCAAAAAATTCCGAAGGCAGTACAAAAAATCACTCAGTGAGTTTAAAGACCGGAAGCAGAAATCTCATGCAGAAAATTGGATTATTTATCCCGAAAACGTTCTCACCGCCTATCCTTAGACGAAGTGGCATTGTCTCAAGGAGAACTCTATATGGTGCTTACCTCCAAGACTGCACGAGGCAGAAAAGGAAGTATTATTGACATCATCAAAGGAACAAAAAGCCGGGAAGTAGCCGACAGACTTTTTAAAATCAGCAGAAAAATAAGACAGAAAGTAAAAGAAATCACTTTAGATATGGCGGGTTCTATGAAGCTTATCGCAAAACAATGCCTTCCCAATGCGATGCAGGTTGTCGATAGATTCTATGTCCAGAAACTCGCTATAGAAGCTGTTCAGGAGCTCAGAATTCAATATCGATGGGAAGCAATTGATTTAGAAAATGAAATTTTAAAACAATCCAAAGACAAAAAAGTAAAACCTGAAATTCAGATATTTGAAAACGGCGATACCCGAAAACAACTCTTGTCAAGAAGCCGATATTTACTTTACAAAAGCAGGGAAAAATGGACAAAAAATCAAAGTACACGAGCAAAAATCTTGTTTAGAGAATATCCTGACTTAGAAAAAAATTCCCATTCATCAGATGATTTAAGAAAAATATACAATCAAAACAACTCCAGATCGGTTGCTATGCTAAAGCTTGCTCATTGGTTTAAGAATGTTGAAGAGTCGGGTTTTAAATCATTTTCTACACTAAGGAACACCATTATAAATCATTACAACGATATTCTCAATTATTTTGAAGCAAGAAGTACAATGCCGCTGCTGAATCTTTCAATGCCAAAATAAAAAACTTTAGATTACAACTTAAATGTGTAAAAGACAGAGCGTTTTTCCTCTTTAGATTATACAAACTTTTTGCCTAGTCCCCAAGTTTTTGGAATTGATCAGTATTGAGTCCTGAATCATTACCAATACACGAAACAAAAAAAGCTTTAAAACGTATGTTTTAAAGCTTTTTGGACTACTTTGATATTGTAGTTGCGATCCGGACGGGACTCGAACCCGCGACCTCCGCCGTGACAGGGCGGCATTCTAACCAGCTGAACTACCGGATCAATTTTCTTTTAAAAGTAAATTGAATAAAAACTTTTTGCGATCCGGACGGGACTCGAACCCGCGACCTCCGCCGTGACAGGGCGGCATTCTAACCAGCTGAACTACCGGATCTCTTACTATAACTAAGCTTGTACCCTCTGTTATTGTGGTTGCAAAAATACAACTTTAATGCGAATCTGCAAGTATTTTTATAAAAAAAATGCTTCCCGACACGGAAAGCATTCATTATCAAAGCGATTTTTTTTATAAGTGTGCGCTCAATTTCTCAGCGATGATCTCTTTTGGAGTTACACCAACCAATTTATCAACTACTTCACCATTCTTAAAAATAAGAACTGTAGGGATATTTCTGATTCCGTACTGCATAGAAATTTCCTGATTGTTATCTACATCTACTTTTCCTACCACAGCTTTTCCTTCAAAATCTGCTGCTACTTCTTCGATGATTGGTCCCAAAGTTCTGCACGGTCCGCACCATACTGCCCAAAAGTCTACCAATACTGGTTTATCAGATTTCAAAACTGTTTCCTGGAACGAGCTGTCCGTAATTTCTAAAGCCATTTTTTTATTTTTAATTATTAATATTCTATTTAAATTCTGAGATCAAAATTACCACTTTTAAGCGAATAGCTTATCTATGCTCAACATTTGTATTTTCTATGATTAAATCTTTCGAAATTTCTGCTAAAGCATCCACAAAAGTATCAATATCTTCTTTTGTTGTCATGTGACTGAATGAAACACGTAAAGGTGTGCAATCATCCATTTCGTCTTCAGAAAGCACCATCATCATTACCATTGATGGTTTTGAAGCACCAGACGAGCATGCGCTGCCCTGAGAAACAGCAATCCCCTTCATATCCAACTGCAAACCGATTAAAGGGTTTTTATAAGGTAATAAAAGGCTTACCACCGTATACAAACTATTTTCAGCTTCAGAGCTTCTCCCATTAAATTTAATTCCCGGAATCGCTTCAGAAACTCTATCGATAGTGTATTTTTTAATATTCTGCATGTGCTGTGTATATGCATCCATGTTGTTAAGTGAAAGCTCTAACGCTTTTCCTAAACCTGCAATACCACTCACATTTTCTGTACCTGCTCTCAAACTTCTTTCCTGAGGACCGCCAGTGATAATTCCTTTTAATCCGCTCGATTTTCTTATGAAAGCAAAACCAATTCCTTTCGGACCGTGAAATTTATGTGCACTGCAAGAAGCAAAATCAACAGGAATATCAGACAAATCTAAATTCATATGAGCCATTGTCTGCACCGTATCAGAATGAAATAATGCATTATTTGCTTTACACAATTCCGCAATTTTTTTGATATCTACAATGTTTCCGATTTCGTTATTAGCATGCATCAAACTTACCAAAGTTTTTTTATCAGAAGCTTTTAGCAATTCTTCCAGTTTATTTAAATCAATATCTCCCTTTTCATTCGGACGAATGTAAGCAACCTCAACACCTTTCCTATTTTTCATATCTAAAATACTCTCAGAAACACATTTATGCTCCAAAGGCGAACTGATAATTCTCTCAACTCCCAAATGTGAAACACTTGATTTGATGATCATATTGTTGGATTCTGTTCCGCAAGACGTAAAAATAATCTCTGCCGGACTCACGTGAAGATATTCTGCAACCTGCCTCCTTACATTTTCGATTAAAATCTTAGCATCTTGTCCGAAACTATGTGTTGAAGACGGATTCCCAAAATTCATCTTCATGGTTTCTACCATGGCATCGATAACTTCTTCTGAAAGCGGCGTTGTGGCAGCGTTATCTAAATATATTTTATTCATTTTTATTTTGAATATTTTAATTCTACTGAATTGAACTGATAATTTGAAGGAACAGAGAATATAAACCAAGGATTCGACATTACCTGAATTTCCATACCTCCCGATTGATATTCCGGAACTTCTACGTATAAAATATTTTTCTTCACAGAAATACTTTTAATCGTTGAAACCTTGTGATCTCCAGAATTGAAAGTTCCTAAATTGTACAAAACAACTTTTTGATCTTTAGGAAAAACAGGAATTTGCATGACTGGCTCCATACCTGAAGCAGCGAAATTTTCTGTTATCTCTTTTTCGAGTTGCTGTTGATCTTTGATGATTGTAAAACTAGCCTGCTCTGCTCCACCTTGAGTTTCGGAAGCGAGAATTTCTCCTTTAGTTTGCATACCGTCAGATTTTTGTGCAGTTGTGCTTGTACAACTCATGATGAATGCAAAACATACAATTAGCAACTTATTCATTTTATTTTTATTAATCTTTCAAAATTAGTGAAAAAATTGGTAATGTCCTTCATTCGCCCATTTCAGCATTGGCTTGTCACCCGAGGTATCTCCAAAAGCTATGATTTTATCGTATTTATCATCAGAAATTTCTTTTTTTATTCTTTCTAATTTCTCTTTTCCGTTGCAGTTTTTACCAATAAAATTACCTGTGAAAACACCATTTTTAAATTCTGCTTTTGTAGAAACAAGATTCATCTGCAATTTTTCAGCAAATGGTTTAGCCCATATATCCAGGGAAGCTGTTACCATAAGACTTTCAGTATTTTCTCTGTCTATATTTCCAATGAAATCCAAGGCATTTTCTCTTACAATTTTCGGATAATTTTCTTCAAAAAACTGTTTAGACTTTTCTTCAATTTTGGTCTGAAGCTGGCCTTTTAAAATAGAACCGATAAAGCTTTTCTTTACCTTTTCAGTCTCCGCCAATTTTAATTTTAATAAAATAAAAAGCGGAATATGTTTTACAAACTGTACCCGAAATTTTGATGGATTATAAAATTTAAGATACATAAACATCGTATCCTTATAAGTCAATGTGCCGTCAAAATCAAAACAATACAATTTTTTCATACTTAATTAAAGCTTTAATTTCTTAAAAATAAATTCTGGAATATTTCTGATGATTAACATAATAACGCCCCAAATCGGTAAAACGTATACTATATTTTTTTGTTTTTTGAATGCTTTATAAATACACTCTGCAGCTTTTTTTGGAGTTACCGTCAATTTCGGATTCAAAGGTAAACCTTCTGTCATTTTGGTTGCCATAAATCCCGGTTTTACGGTCATTACATGTACTTTTTTTTCAAAAAGATAATTTCTCAAACCACTTAAATAAGCTGTGAATGCTGCTTTTGCGCTCCCATAGATAAAATTACTCTGTCTTCCTCTGTCACCCGCAACCGATGATAGTCCGATGATAGTTCCCGATCTTCTGCTTTCGAATTTCTGAGCAAAATAATTCATTACCGGAACTAATTTTGAGTAATTGATATCTATAATTCTCTCTGTATTTTTGTTGTCATAAAGACCTTCTTCTGTGCCTTCTCCCAAATAACCCGTTGCACAAAACAGCACACTGGAGTTGATTTGGTCAAACTCAGAATAATTGATTGTTTTCGTTAAATCTAATTCTATAATTTCAGACTGTTGCAAAAATTTAACGTCAATATGTCTTGCAAATCGCTCCGTGGTTTCTCTATTTGAGGTAAAAAGATAAATTCTTTCAAACTTTTCGCCTTCCTGCAAAGCCTTTTCTACAAATGCCTGCGCTACTTCCGATGTACTTCCCAGAACTATCATTCTACTTATTATTTAAAATTCTTTTGTGCTGTAAAGACACAAATTTTGAACTGTTGACATTTTTCAGATAAGCTGTAAGTGAAGATCTGCTCATGCTGTCTTTTGTTAAATAAATTCTTCCGCCAAACTCCTGAACGATCTGATCTAACTGATCAACCAGCTTTTTCAGTTTTGAATTCACTTTAAAATCCAGAGCCAAAGTATACCCTTCGGTCGGGAATGAATTGTATGCTTCAGGATTATTTTCACCAAAAAGCTTTAAAACTGCCAAGAAAGATCCGTTTCCACTATTGGCGATGGTTTCAAGGATTTTTTTCATCCCTTCTTTTCCGGTTTCTTTTGGGATCACCATTTGATATTGAATAAATCCTGATTTTCCATAGATTTTATTCCAGTCGGTTACGGCATCCAAAGGATAGAAAAATGTTTCGTAGTCAGTAAAATTCTTCACCTCTTTTTTAGATTGCTTTTTATAATAAAGAAAATTAAAAATCTTCACCGTCAAAGCATTCAAAACAAAATTCGGGAAATAAAAAGGTACTGTCGGAGAGAATTTCTTTTTTAAAACTAAAGGATTTTTAGCATCATTTCCTGTCAGTTCATGTCTGAAAGCATGTTCGCCTCGCATCAAAATACTTCTTCCTATATTTTTTCCTTTTTGAAGACAGTCGATCCAGGCAACTGTGTATGTCCAGCTTTCACTTTCTTCAAAAAGTCTGAATATTTCATCTAAATTTTCAGCTTTGATGCTTTCCTGACGAATATAAGCGGTTTCAATATTTTTAAGCTTAAATTTTGCTGAAAGAATAATTCCGGTGAGTCCCATTCCGCCGATGGTTGCCCAAAATTTATCTGAATTTTCTTCTCGTGAACAGATGATAATATCACCGTTCTCTGTCATTAATTTAAATTCGGTAACATATTCTGAAAAACAACCTTCGGCATGATGATTTTTACCATGAACGTCTGATGCAATTGCCCCACCTATAGAAATAAATTTCGTTCCTGGAGTTACATATAAAAAATAACCCTGCGGTACAGAAATTTCTAAAACCTCGGAAAGTAAAACTCCGGATTCGCATTCGATAATTCCGTTGAGACGGTCGAAGCTGATAAATTTATTAAGTTTTTTGGTAGAGAAAATGTTTTCGCCCAAAGAAGCGTCGCCGTAGCATCTGCCGTTTCCTCTTGCAATAACTTCATTGTGATTGAGTACAAATTCTTTTATTTTTTTGAAGCTGTCTTCAGACCTCATTTCTTTTTCCACGATTGGAAAATTGCCCCAATTTGTAACTTTTTGTGTGAAATTTGGTTTCATCTGTGATTAATTATTTTTGTTAGTTCAGATGCAATCACCATAGAATTTTCATTATTGTTTATACTATTTAGTCTGCTCAATTCCATTATTTAAAATAAATTAGAATTAAAAATGCGGCAACCCATAATAATAATGTAACCTGAATATATCGATCTCTGTAAACAATTTTTGTGGGAGATTCGGTTCTGTTGTACACCAACGTTTGCTGTAAATATCTTAAAAAAGCGAAAACAACAAAAATCACCGTGTAAAATACGGCTTTATGTAATTTAAGCTGAATTTCCGGAGATAATGTAAACATCAGATAACAGACAATTGCCAATGTCACTGAAATAGAAAGTGCAATGTCTGCAAACTGTACATTGTAACCATCAAGCGCTTTTCTTGTTTTGCCTGAAACCTGAGCATTAATCAGTTCGCCACGTCTTTTTCCGATGGCTAAAACCAATGCTAGCACAAAAGTCAATAAAGTTGCCCACTGAGAAATAAAGATTCCTGTAATATATCCGCCTGCCTGAACTCTAAGAACAAATCCTGTGGCAATGATGAATATATCGATAATGGGAACGTGTTTCAGCTTAAAGGTATAGGCAAGATTCATCACAAAATAAATCCCAATAATGGCTGCAAACTTCCACAGGCTTTCATTGAAACTAAATTGTGCAAAGAAGATCAGAGCGATATCTAAACCGATTAAACCTGCAAGAATACTCAGTGCTTTTCTTTTTGAGATAGCACCGCTTGCCAAAGGTCTTCTTCTTTTTTCCGGGTGTTGGCGATCTGCTTCGATATCATTGTAGTCATTCAGAATATAAACAACACTTGCCGCCAGAGAGAAAATGACGAATGCAAAGATACTTTTTGTAAGCAGGTCTATATTTTGAATACTTCCCGAAAAAAACAAAGGCACAAAAACAAATAGATTTTTCACCCATTGCTCTACACGAAGTAGTTTTAGATATTTTTTCATTTATGTAATTTCGTTTGCAAAAATAGTGATTTTAAACCAAAAAAAATGCCGTTTAAAAATACAAAAAAAACCGCCAAGGCGGTCTTTTATGATAATATTTATATGTTAACGATTACTGCCCTTGCTGAGCGTCATTAATCATTTTTTCATTTGCTGTAATAGCAAACTCTACTCTTCTGTTTTTAGCTCTACCAGCATCTGTATCATTTGATGCTACAGGCATAGCTTCACCTTCACCTAAAGCAAAAAGTCTGCTTGAAGAAATTCCTTTTGACATTAAGTAAGATCTCACGGAATTAGCTCTTCTTTCAGAAAGCTTTTGATTATAATCATCAGCACCTTTGCTGTCTGTGTGACCATAAATGTTGATGTTTGTGTCAGGATTATTTACTAACACCTGAGTTAACTTATCTAAGTTTGTTTTTGCTAATGATGTAAGATCAGAAGAATCAAACGCAAAAGTAACAATGCTTTCATTCATCGTGATTTTAATACCATCACCTACTCTTTCTACTTCTGCACCAGGTAAAGTTTCTTTAATGTCTTTAGCCTGTTTATCCATTTTGTTACCGATAACGTTACCTGCAACACCACCGATAATACCTCCTAGAACAGCACCTAATGCTGCATTTTTACCTTTACCTACATTGTTCCCAAGAACACCACCAATTACAGCTCCGGAAGCAACACCTACTGCGGTACCTCTTTGCTGATGATTAGAATTCTGTACAGCCTCACAGCTTGTAAGCAATAATGCTGATGATAAGAAAAATGCTCCTATATATGTTTTATTAAATTTCATTATGTTTATTTTAAATAGTTAAATTATTTCATTCCAGCTCTTTCAAAGTTGTAAACAACTCTTACTGTACTTCCATCAAATGGTACATTTTGCTCTAATGAAAACTGATCTGTTGTCATATTGATTACATCAAGTGTGTAACCTACAGTATTTTGTTTAGCTTTTGTTCCGTCCTGAATTTTTTTGAATAAAAATGTGTTTCCGTCTTTTACTTCAAATTTAATTGGCTGAGTCAATGCAGGGCAGTTACCGCCACCGTTTAATGTATATGCTCCTGTATAATTATTTGGAATGAATCTCCAGTGACTCCCAACGAAACATTGTGCATCTGCGCCTTCATCAAAAGGCTTGATTTTATATTGCTTGTCGTACTCGATGCTTACAATTTGGAAATCTCCTTTCATTTTAAGAAATTCTGATCTGTTGCTCTGTGCGTCTGCACCTTTTTTAACCGTGGAACAAGACACAGCAAAAAGTGATGTTCCCAAAATTCCCGCAAGTAATAACTTTTTCATATGTTTTTTTTTATATCAGATAAAACCGAAAAGCGATTTTATCGATTTGTTTATTATTCATAAAGTTAGTATAAAAAACCGTGCCAAAGCAAATTCTTAAAAAAAATAAAAGCCCGAAGAAATCGGGCTTTTGATATGATCTTCAAATAAGTATTTGATTATTATTTTCTTACCGCTTTTTTAGCTTTTGCAGGTTTTTTCACTGAAGATGATTTTCCGTTATAGAAATTAGTAAAAGCATATTCTGCTGCTTTTTTCACATCAATCACACCACCAGCCTGAGATTTTTGCCCAAACTCGTTTTCTGTGCTTATGTTACTTGTTTTAACTAAAGCCTCGATGATCTGCGCAGGTTTTAGGTTTGGCATATAAGCCAATAATACAGCCGCAGCACCAGCAACCACAGGAGAAGCCATTGAAGTTCCTTGCTGATAACTGTATTCATTATTTGGAACTGTAGAATAGATCTCTTCACCCGGAGCAAATACATTGACCATATTTTTATTATAATTTGAGAAACCTGCTCTCAACTCATTGTTTCTATTGGTACTTGCACCCACAACTAAAACATTATCTACAAAAGGAGCTGCGTCAGTCACATTTTTAAAGTTGGTAGGATATGCTAACTGCTCAGCAACATCTTCGTTTTCATTCCCAGCAGCTTTCACCAAGAGAACTCCTTTATCATCAGCATATTTAAATGCATCCCAAACCACATTTTTACCCGGAGAAACCGGTTTACCAAAGCTCATATTCAAAACTTTAGCACCATTATCAACTGCATATCTGATGGCATTGGCAACGTCTTTATCTCTCTCATCCCCATTAGGAACTGTTCTTACAACCATGATTTTAGCTACTTTTGAAGCTACACCATATTGCACTTCTTTACCTTGTGGCAAACCTGCAATAATCCCTGATACGTGAGTTCCGTGTTCGGCGTCCAGACCTTGATAGTGGTTATTTCCGTAATTTTTTTCAGAGTAGTCATCGTAGTTATCACCTACAATTTCTGCTCTCGGATCAAATGAAAGATCATACTGCTGAGCCATAGGACCAAAGTGATCCATTGCACCTTTAACCTCCTCTTTTAACATTTTCTCTACTTCTGCAGGAGATTTTCCTGCAAATTCAGGACTCTGTGCTAAGTTATTTAGAACTTGAAGACCAATTGCCTGTTTTTGCTCAGTGGGTTTTATAGATGCGAGGTTTTCTTTCGTCAATGGTTTTCCGTTCAGCATTTTAACCATTTCCGGAATTGCATCGTTAACCATGCTTGCTTGTTGGAATGATTGTCTTGCATCAACACTTTTTTTAGTAAAAAGTTCTTTCGACTTCATATACATAGCAAACTCTTCTGGCATCTTTGCTTGATTTGCTTTGTTTTTTGTAGAATCATCGCCTTCGAAGACCGGCTTGTATTTAGCAACAACTCTCGTTACTTCCATATTATCAACCCCAATATCTCCGTTTTTGCCTCCGATGAAATTCCAACCGTGAACGTCGTCAATATATCCGTTTCCGTCATCATCTTTACCGTTATTCGGAACTTCATTTGGGTTTGACCAAATATTTTTCACTAATCCAGGATGATCAACCTGAACACCGCTGTCTAAGACACCTACAACAACTGTTTTAGGTTTAAGACCTTTAGATTCAAGATATTTATAAGCGTTTTCGGTATTTACACCATATACTTTTGAAGTGGCAAAATCTTTATGATACCAAGTCATTAAATCTTTATCTTCTTTTGGATCAACAGCCATAGCTTTTGCTCCTTGTGCATTTGCGAAACTAAAACCTGCTAAAAAGACAGCAGCCAATACTATTTTCTTCATTTTACTAGAATTATTTAATATTTTTAAGATAAGTCACAGATTCTGGCCCTTTATTACATATAAGATCTAAAATTGATAAATCTTTTAAAAAACCATATTTATCTGTGAAAGTTTGATAATATTCTTCCATCTCAAATTCTGTTTCAACTTTCGTAGAAAATTTTTCACGAAAATTAATCTCAGACGGATTTTTGATATATTCTTCATTCAAAGATTGTGCCTTTTCTGTCTTTAGTATTTTCTGGATAATGTCAATACTTTTTAAATTAAAATCTAGCAAGAATTTTTCTTTCTTCTCATAAAGAACTTCAAATTTGTCTTCATAATATTCAAAGTAAGCCGAACCTTGGTAAACATTTTTGATCGATTTCCAATGAATCTTCAACCAATCTTCTCTGTAAGAAATTTCAGTATCCTTCATTTCTCTTTTTCCTGTATGATTGATGGGAATAACAAGGGATAGCTTACCGTTTGCCCCATAGATATTGGTTCTGTTTCTGTACGTCTGTTTTGGAAAGCTTTCGTACTGCTCAAAGGTCACTTCATTTTCAGGATCTAAAAAAACTGAAAACCATGAGATAGGCGGTAGATAAAATACCGGTAATAATACGTTCTTCATTATCATTATATATAAAAATGAAGTACTTTTTCAAATACTTCATTTTATTTTAGTTTACAAATTTAGTTATAATTCGTCTTCTGTTTTTTTCTTTCCGAAAAGTTTTACAATATACTCCCATCCAAAGAAAAGTACAAGAATCAGAGCGGCAATCCACCAGTATGAAGTTTTGTTAGCTTCACCAGTATTGGTTGCTTTAAACATTCTGTCCCAACGAACTCTCATTCCGTCAGCTTGGTAAGAAGACTGTGAATCTTTGAAAGCTCCTTCCACACTCATCCATGTAAACATTGGTTTCCCAACGATATTCTCTTCCGGAACAAAACCAAAGAACCTTGCATCTAATGACGCGTCTCTGTTATCCCCAACCATCATGTAGTAGTCTTGTTGAATCGTATACTGATTAGTTTCTTTTCCGTTAATAAAAATTTTACCGTTTTTATTTTCTAAAGTATTGTGCTCGTAGTTTTTGATGATCCACTGATATTCCGGTAAAGTTTTGTCATTGATGGCTACAACATCACCTTTTTTAGGAATCTTAAGAGGACCATATTGATCCTGGTTCCATCCGCTGTTGATTGGGAAGATTGAATTGGTGGTATCAATTTTCATTTTGGTCTCATCACGATAAGCAACTGCAGATTCACCTTTTGGCTGAATGTGTTCCTGCATATCAATCACTTGCGGAAGTTTCTTAATTTCACCAGCCATCTTTTTAGTCAGACCCTGAAAATAATATACAAATCCACCTTGTTGGTTTTGACCTTCCTGAACAGGTAAAAATCCGAAAATTTTATACAAACCTGGAATATCAAGCTGACTTCCTGTATTGACAATATATCTGTGCTGAACTTCCTGATCGCCAAGAAATATCTCAGGTTTACCATTGATAAACATTTTGCCGTCACGCATTTCAAAAGTATCACCTGCAACAGCGACACATCTTTTCACATAAGGATCGGCACGGTCAAGCGAAACGTGTACAGAATCTCTTGGATAATTAAAAACTACAATATCCGTTTTCTGAGGTTTGCTGAATTGGAAAATTCTTTCGTAAGGCAATTTCACAGCTTCCACATAAGATTTTGGATCGTCTTTCGGGTTACCTTTTTCGCCTGTATCGAGAATAGTTCCTTGTAAGAATGGGATTGCTAAAGGACGCATCGGCAATCTGTAACCGTAGCTCCATTTATTTACAAATAGAAAATCTCCTACCAAAAGTGTACGCTCCATTGAACCCGTTGGAATCCCAAAAGGCTGGGTGAAAAACACGTGAATAATGGTAGCAAATACCACTGCAAAAGTGATAGATCCTATAAATGTATCTTTTTTCTTAGATGCTTTCTCCTCATCTGTAAGGTATAAATCATTTTCGTCTTCCAGCTCTACATCTTTAGAATAATTGACAGTCGCCATGTAGATAAAAGGCAAAATAATCGTCAGAACCTGATGCTGAACAAGATTTTTTCCAAATTTTTTCATTAAATAAATATGGAAAACAGACATCATAATCGGTCCCACGATTGGCAAATAAGATAAAATCGCCCACCATTTCGGATGTTTTGTTTCTTTTAATATAATGAAATAATTGTAGAAAGGTACAAATGCCAATAAAGGACTATACCCCATTTTCTTGAACAGCTTCCAAGTGGAAATCCCCATCAATACTGATAAAATGAGAACATAAACTGTGTACGTTAAAAAATAATTCATAAATTTTTGTGCCTAATCTGTAATATAAGTAATGATAATGTGTAAGATAATTAATGATTACACAAATCTCTATAATTAGTTTGTAAAATTGCGATTTTGTTACAAAATTAAAGTCCCAAAACGTCTTTCATAGTGAAATTTCCTTTTTTATCTTTAATCCATTCTGCAGCAACGACAGCGCCTAACGCAAAACCGTTTCTGTTGAATGCGGTGTGTTTTATTTCAATTTCATCCACTTCGCTTCTGTAGAACACACTGTGCGTACCCGGAACCTCATCTTCACGGATGGCAAAAATTCCCAATTGCTTATCCTGAGTTTCTTCAAGCTTCCACGCATCATATTTTGAATTATTTTTAAAAATTCCTTCAGCTAAAGAAATTGCAGTTCCGCTTGGTGCATCTAATTTGTGAATGTGATGAATTTCTTCCAACTGGCAAGAATATTCGTCGACGCTTTTCATTAAATCTGCCAACTTCTCGTTTAAAGCAAAAAATAAATTCACCCCTAAACTGAAATTAGAACCATACAAAAATGCGGTTCCGTTTTCTATGGCTAAATTTTCTATCTCAGATTTTCTTTCCAGCCAGCCTGTTGTTCCGCAGATTACAGGAACTTTATTTTCCAGACAAGCTTTAATGTTATCAAAAGCTACTTCAGGTAAAGAAAATTCAATAACAACATCAGGATTATTTAAATTTTCAGCAGTTGGAGTTTCTTTTAAGCGGGCGACAACTTCATGTCCTCTTTTTGTGGCAATTTCGTCAATGATTTTGCCCATTTTCCCATATCCAACTAGTGCTATTTTCATATCTAAAAAGTTTTAAAACTTGAAATTTAAACTCAATCCTGTTTTTGGCGGATTGTTTCCGAACTCATCATAAATAATTGCCGGAGTAAACGTCAAATCCGGATCTTTACGACCTTCATACAAATGCGCATCCACAACAGCGTCAACGATGTTTAAAATATAAATAAGTCCGGTAATCGCAATGGCATAATCTCTCTGTCTCTTTGATCTGTCCTGAGCATTCGCCAAAGCAATTTTATCTAACCTTGGATTACTGTCAACAAATTCATTGGGAGTTCCGTTGAGCTTTGCGATGTAATATTCTCTGTATTCTAAATATCGGTTTTGATTCCAGATTGCGATTCCTGCTCCTACACCAACTGCTCCCCAAACGACGGGGATTTTCCAGTATTTTTTATTGTAAAACTGTCCCAATCCCGGCAAAACTGCAGAATACAAACCTGCTTTTGTAGGATTAAGTTTTTTAACGATTACTTTCGCCGGAGCATTTGCTTTTTCTATGCTTTCAACAACCGATGTTTTGGGAGTTTCTTTTACAGAAACACTGTCCATTGGAACAGTTTCCAGACGGATTGTATCGTTTCGGGTAACCTGTGAAAAAGTAATCACAGATAAACATAAAAAAAGTGTGAAAAAGATTTTTTTCATCTATTTAATATGAGATAAAATATATTCCAGCTCATCTTCATTTTTAAAATCTAAAACAATTTTCCCTTTCTTACCGGTTCCGACTGTTTTGATTTCAACTTTTACCTCAAGAATATCTGCAATTGTTTTTTGTGCTCTCTTATAATTATTAGAAAGTTCCACTTTTGCTTTTTTAGCGGCCGGAGATTTTGGATTTTTAAAAGCGATTGCTGCCTGCTCAGTTTGACGAACATTCAGTTTTTCTTTGATAATTAATTCAAATAACGCCTGCTGATGCTCTTCATTTTCAAGACTGATGATCGCTCTACCATGTCCCGCAGAGATTTCACCGCTTCTGATGGCGTTTTGAATATCCGGATTTAGTCTTAACAATCTAATCGAGTTGGTAATCGTACTTCTGTCTTTTCCTACTCTTTGGCTTAGATTTTCCTGAGTCATCCCGATTTCTTCCATCAACCTTTGGTAGGTCAAAGCAATTTCGATTGAATCAAGATCTTCACGCTGAATATTTTCAACAAGAGCCATTTCTAAAAGCTCCTGATCATTCACCAAACGAATATAGGCTGGAACAGATGTTAAGCCCGCAATTTTACTCGCTCTGAAACGTCTTTCTCCTGATATGATTTCAAACTTTTCACCGTCTTTTCTTAAAGTAATCGGCTGAATTACTCCAAGATTTTTGATAGACTGTGCAAGCTCATTTAATGCTTTTTCGTCAAAATAAGTTCTTGGCTGCGTGGGATTAGGATAAATATCTTCAATGGAAACTTCCATGATATTTCCTACAAAGTTTTCTGCTCCTTCATCCGTTGCAGAATTTACCGTAGCCTTTGATTCAGCACTCAAAATAGCACCCAAACCACGTCCCATCGCTCTTTTCTTGTCTTTCATATTTTGCATATGGCTATTTGCTTTTGCACTTCGACCAGCTCAGTGTTACAGCTTTTAACTTTTATTTAATTCTTTACTAAATTTTCGTTTTTCAACAGAACCTCTTCTGCTAACTGAAGATATTGAATCGCTCCTTTGCTTTCTGCATCGTAGTTTAAGATACTTTCACCGAAACTTGGTGCTTCGCTCAATCTCACATTTCTGCTGATGATGGTTTCAAAAACCATTTCCGGGAAGTGAGCGTGTACTTCTTCTACGACCTGATTTGACAATCTTAAACGGCTGTCATACATCGTCAAAAGCAATCCTTCGATATCTAAATCTTTATTATGAATTTTCTGAACGTTCTTAATGGTATTCAAAAGTTTACCCAAACCTTCCAAAGCAAAGTACTCACATTGAATCGGGATAATTACAGAATCTGCCGCTGTCAATGCGTTGACCGTAATCAAACCTAAACTTGGTGCACAATCGATGATGATATAATCGTAATCATCTCTTACCGTTGCTAAAGCTTTTTTCAGCATGTACTCACGGTTATCTTTGTCTACCAATTCAATTTCTGCGGCAACCAAATCGATATGAGAAGGTACAATATCTAAATTGGGAGTCGTCGTTCTCTGGATACAGTTTCTCGTCTCAACACTGTGTTCCAAAAGGTTATATGTAGAATACTGAACCTCTTCTACCCCAAGACCAGAAGTCGCATTAGCCTGCGGATCTGCATCGATGATTAATATTTTCTTTTCTAATACCCCTAATGCTGCGGCTAAATTAACAGCGGTTGTAGTTTTTCCTACACCCCCTTTTTGATTAGCGATACCTATGATTTTTGCCATTGCTTGAACTTTAAGTTTCAAAAATACACTTTTTTCTCTGCTTTCAAGGAACGACTAAAACGAAAGTTGAGTTAAAATATTGTTAATAAGGATTTTAGACATAAAAAAAATTATCCACAAAAAATAGTATTTTGTGGATAAGTGAAAAGATTTGTTTTGAATAATCTTAATTATCGAACTTCATGGAAATGGGAAACTTAAAGTAGCTTCTTACCGCTTCCCCTTTTTTATTTTTACCCGGAATCCATTTTCCTTTTACAGCTTTGATGCTTCTTATTGCTTCTGCATTGAAAGATGCATCTTTTCCGTTGGTTTTGATATCTGAAATAGTTCCGTTTGTCTCTACAATGAATGTAACCACAGTGGCTACGCTGTTTTGCTCTTCAAATGCTGAAGTATCAAATTTATTTATTACTTTATTTCTAAAAGAATCTATACCACCTTCAAAATCCGCCGGTACAGCAGCAACTTCGATATCCATTGGATCTTTCGGAACTTCAACTTTTGGTGGTTGCACGTGATTAATCACTGGTCCTGTTCCGATTGTTGGAGTTGTAGGCACATAAACATCCGGTGGTGCAACTACCCCATCCGGATTATTTTTCACACCTGCTACTGCGCCATCAATCTTTTCTACAACTTGCTCGTTAGTAGGATTTGCTGTCGGCTCAGGAATTCTGTCATCGAAAGTTTTTACCGGAGCTGAAGCAGGTTGCGTTGGAGCAACTGGTGGCTTTACAGTTGGATCATCAGGGATTATCATCGGCGGAAGATCAGAAATTCCAGTATCTGAAATAATTTCGGTAGTTTTAAACGCCGAAATAATCATGGGCGTAATAGACATTGCCGCCAGAAGACTCACCCCTATAAAAAGTGATTTCGTTAAAATTCTGTCTGATTCATTTCTTAAAACATAAGCACCGTATTGTTTGTTACGGTTTTCAAATAGGATTTCATTCAATCGAAATTCCTGATTTTCTAGTAGGTGTTTCATCACGATAAAAATTAAAATTGTTAATATATTGCGATTATTAGTTTTCTATATTCTTTGAATTAATTATTGAAACAATATCAAAATATTTGCCAAAAATTTATCAAAACAGAATCATTTTGTTAAAATGTGTGATGAATTATAAAATTAACTATTTATTGAATAGGATTTTGAGGAAGCATATATTCGGAACTTATTGATGATGAATTGTATAAGTCATGATACATTGAATTTCTTGACATTCGAGTTTTTTCAAAAAGAAATTTTATCTACCTCTACTTTAAAGGGAGGAAAATTTCTTACACATCCGTACAAAAAAATTATCTTGAATAACGAAACATTGAAATTATGACTAAAATCCTAGCCCCGATGGGAACGGCATCCTTTTTTGTTTTTTTTTGTGAGGGAAATTAGCATTGGGAAAAACAAAAAAGATATAGCACTTCGACTTCGCTCAGTGTAAATTACCAGCGGGAAAAAGCTTCAAAAGAAAGGAAGATGGAAGATAGGGCTGGAAATTTACAAGATTAAGAATATTTTTTTATTATTCATGCTTCTTTAATGAAACAGAAAAGAGACTATCGGTTGACAGTCTCTTTTGATTTTATATGAAAATTATTTTCTTCTTAGAATAATTCTTTTCTGATAATGTTCTGGCTTCTTTCTGGCCCTACAGAAACTAAGTAAACATTGATTCCTAAATACTTTTCGATAAACTCGATATATTTCTGAGCAGTATCCGGAAGTTCGTCGTAGCTTCTTACTTTGGTAAGATCTTCTTTCCAACCCGGTAAATCTTGGTAGATTGGCTCGTAGTTGTATAATTTTTCTGTTGAAGAAGTGAAATAATCGATGATTTTTCCATCTTCAGTTTTGTAATGGGTAACGATTTTCAGGTTTTCAATTCCTGTAAGAACGTCTAGTTTCGTAATCACTAAATTATTGATTCCGTTGATCATACAAGCGTGCTTCAAAGAAACTAGGTCTAACCAACCTGTTCTTCTTGGTCTACCTGTAGTCGCTCCGAACTCACCACCGATCTGTCTGATGCTTTCTCCTAGCTCATTGTCCAATTCAGAAGGGAAAGGTCCGTTTCCGACTCTTGTACAATATGCTTTCGCAACACCGATCAGATTTTTCAATGAAGTTGGCGGAACACCTGCTCCTGTACAAACTCCTCCAGTTGACGGAGAAGATGAAGTAACGTAAGGATATGTTCCGAAGTCGATATCAAGCATCAAAGCCTGAGCTCCTTCGAACAATACGTTTTTACCGTCTCTGATCGCTTCATTAAGCTCCAATTCAGTATCAACGATTCTTTCCTGAAGCTGTTTTCCGATTTCTAAATATTCGTTGTAGATTTCTTCAACATCTAAAGTCGGTTTTCCGTAATATTTTTCGAAAAGTGAGTTTTTAACTTTTAAGTTTTTCTCAATTTTATCTCTTAAAATCTCAGGATTCAAAAGATCTACCATTCTGATACCGATTCTTGCAATTTTATCTTCATAGCAAGGTCCGATTCCTTTTTTGGTGGTTCCGATCTGAGTTCCTCCGTGCTCTTCCTCACGGTAAGTATCCAAAAGAATGTGGTAAGGCATGATAACATGCGCTCTTCTGCTGATAAAAATGTGGTCTGTTCTCAAGCCTTTGCTTTCAATCTGACCCACCTCTTTAATGAAAGACTTAGGATTTACCACTACTCCATTGGCAATGATACATTTCCCTTTACACTGCAAAACTCCTGAAGGAAGAAGGTGCAAAACAAATTTCTCCTCACCCACATAAACCGTGTGACCAGCGTTGTCTCCGCCTTGGAAACGTACAACGTAATCAGATTTTGCCGATAAAACATCAGTGATCTTTCCTTTACCTTCATCTCCATACTGAAGACCTACAACTACGTAAGTTGACATATTTTACTTTTATTTTAGATTCGTACAAAATTACTTTTAAAAAATTGGGTGGGCAAATTTGAGGGGAATTTTATTTTTGGGTGGTGTTGAAAATATGGATTAAAATAAAACTCTTTTTCAAAGATATAGATATTCATTACATTTGAAATAATATTTTAATATGCAAAATAATATTAAAGAAAAAATCATATCTGACATCATAGACTTTGAAGAAAAAAAATCTATCTATACTCCTATAGAGGCGGAAAATGCATTAATCAATATCTTAAAACCTCTTTTAAGTTCTCAAGGTTATGAAATACTGCATAACGATCAAAGAAGAGATTATAATGGTGTTGACTTTGTTGGAATTAGAGGCGATGAAAAACTTGGAATAGAATATAAACATTATAAAAGCTTAGTAGGATCGAAGGAAGTTCGATCTCTTATTGGTAGTGCAATTATTAGCAGTTTTGATAAGGTCATACTATTATCAAGTTCATCATTTACAAAAAATGCTTTTGAAATTGCTGAACAAATTGACCCAGTTGCAATAGAATTAATGGATATCAATTCTTTAAAAAGTTGGGTATCTAAAATTGAAGCTAATTATGATGAGTCAGAAGTCATTAAAATAATTACTACCGCAAGTAAAAAAATAATTGAATTAATAAGTAAAAATCCTAGAACGCTTGATGAAATAGAATGGAGAGACTTGGAAAGAGTAATGGCAGAAATTTTTGAGGGAATAGGCTTCAAAACAAAGTTAACTCCATCTTCAAAAGACGGTGGTAAGGATATTATTTTGGAGTGTCAATCAATAATAAATAACAAATCTTTTATTGTTGAAATTAAACATTGGAGATCAAAACAGAAAGTAGGAGAAAAAATGATAAAAGATTTTCTTAAAATCATCACTAAAGAAAAGCGAGATGCTGGGTTGTTCTTATCTACGTATGGCTACACCGAAAATGCAATTGAAAGCATTACAGAAATTGAAAGACAAAAAATAAGATTTGGACAAGAAGATAAAATAATTTCATTATGTAAAACTTACATTAAAAAGAAATCTGGTATATGGGAAGATAATAACGAATTATCAGAAATTTTATTTTTCGAAACTATATAATTTCCACATTCATCTTAAATATAATACCAATAATTGGTATCTTTGATTTAAAATTAAAACAATGGCAAAAAACACATCTATACTATTAGGCGATTATTTTGACAATTTTATCAGTCAACAGATTAAATCCGGGAAATTTTCTTCCGCCAGTGAAGTGGTGAGAACAGCTTTAAGAATGTTTGAGCATGAAGAATCTAAAAAGGCTGAATTAATTAGCGAATTAAAAAAAGGTGAAAAATCTGGATTTGTAGAAGATTTCGATCGTGTAAAATTCTTAAAAAATCTTCATCAAAAACATTCAGCTGAATAAAATGAAATATAGAATCAGCAAAGAAGCATTAATTGATTTAGAAAAAATTTGGTTGTACACATTTGAAATTTGGTCAAAAAAACAAGCAGATTATTATTTTGATTTGATTATGAATGAAATTGAATACTTATCTAAAAATCCAAAATCAGTTAAAGATTACAGTAAAATCAGAAAAGGATATTTCAGATCAAGAGTAAAATCACATTTTATATTTTATAGAATTAACATTAAAAATGAAGAAATTGAAATAATCAGGATTCTTCATCAGCAAATGGATATATCATCAAGATTGGATGAATAAAAAGTGTATTAATCTGCTTGATAATCTTTTAAATTTTTAACTCATAAAACCACCCCGTCAAAAATTTCTTTGAAATTTTCGCCACCCCTCCAGAGGAGGGGAATTTTTAATGGGTAAATATTTTAGCAATTTCTTTTGAGAAACAAGTTTTGTAAACCTGACAGACCTCACAAAAAACTTTCATCAAAAATCCGTAACTTTGCCGCCTACTAAAAATTTTATGGAAAGTATTCAAGTTCACGACAAAACTTTTGTTCCTTATTTAGAGGACGCCGAAATTCAGGAGATCGTAAAAGCTACCGCTCTGAAGATTTATGAAGATTATAAGGATGAAGTTCCTGTTTTCATTGGTGTTTTGAACGGAGTGATCATGTTTTTCTCAGACCTTTTGAAGCATTATCCGGGTGAATGTGAGATTGCATTTATCCAGATGAGTTCTTACGCAGGAACAGAATCTACGGGGATTGTTTACCACAAAATGGAATTAACGAAAGACGTAAAAGACCGTCACATTATCTTGGTAGAAGATATTGTGGACACAGGAAATACCGTGGAAAGTTTATTTAAATATTTCAACGAAACACAACGTCCGAAGTCTGTAAAAATCGCTTCATTCTTGTTGAAACCTGAAGTTTATAAGAAAGATTTCAAGCTAGATTACATCGGGAAAGAAATTCCAAACAAATTTGTTTTGGGTTACGGTCTTGACTACGATGAATTAGGAAGAAACCTTCCGAATTTGTATCAGTTGGAAGAAGGAACGATCAACCATTAAACAGCTTTTAGCTATTTGCTGATTGCTTTTAGCTAAAAAATTAAAGAGAAATAAATTTAATAATAACTAAATATAGCTAAAGGTAAAAAGCCAACCGCCAATTGCCAAAAGCACTTCAACATTATGATAAACATTGTTCTGTTCGGCCCTCCAGGAAGTGGAAAAGGGACTCAAGCTCAAAATCTGATCGAGAAATTTAATTTAAAACAAATCTCAACAGGTGATCTTTTCAGATTCAACATGAAAAATGATACCGAACTTGGAAAACTGGCAAAATCTTACATTGATAAAGGCGAATTGGTTCCGGATCAGGTAACGATTGATATGCTGATTGACGAACTAAGAAAGCCGACTGATGCTGCAGGATTTATTTTTGACGGATATCCAAGAACAGCTGTACAAACAGAAGCTTTAGAAAAAATCGTAAAAGATGAGTTGAATGACGACATCGATGTTTGTCTTTCACTGATCGTTGAAGATTCAATTTTAGTAGAAAGATTGCTTAAAAGAGGTGAAACAAGCGGAAGAACCGATGACAGCAATGTAGAAATTATAGAAAATAGAATTAAAGAATACTACGCAAAAACAGCAGAAGTTGCTGAGCTTTACAAACAACAAGGAAAATATGTAGAGATCAACGGCGTTGGCGAAATCAATGAGATTTCTGAAAAGCTTTTTGCTGAAGTAGAAAAAATAAAATAGTTTAAAGTTGTGAGTGATGAGTTATTAATTCATACGATTCATTCTCATAATTCATAACTCATAACTCAAATTGTAAGAAATGTCAAATTTTGTAGATTACGTAAAGATTCATTGTAAAAGCGGTCATGGTGGCGCAGGTTCTGCCCATCTTCGCCGTGAAAAATATATTCCCAAAGGTGGTCCTGATGGTGGAGACGGTGGTCGTGGCGGTCACGTCATCATGAAAGGGAATTCACAGGAATGGACTTTACTTCCACTTCGTTACACGCGTCATGTGAAAGCAGAACGTGGACAAAACGGAGCGAAAAACCAGTTAACCGGAGCATACGGAGAAGATACTTACATCGAAGTTCCCATAGGAACGATTGCCAAAAATGAAGATGGCGAAATTGTAGGTGAAATCTTAGAGCACGGTCAGGAAATCATCCTTATGGAAGGTGGAAAAGGTGGAAAAGGAAATGAACATTTCAAATCATCAACCCACCAGACTCCTCGTTACGCACAACCTGGAATGGACGGACAGGAAGGTTACATCGTTTTCGAACTTAAAATCTTAGCTGATGTTGGTTTGGTAGGTTTCCCAAATGCAGGAAAATCTACGCTTTTAGCTTCCGTTTCGGCGGCAAGACCTAAAATTGCTAACTATGCGTTTACTACTTTAACTCCTAATTTAGGAATTGTAGAATACAGAAATTACAAGTCTTTTGTAATGGCAGATATTCCGGGAATTATTGAAGGAGCTGCGGAAGGAAAAGGTTTAGGACATAGATTTCTTAGACATATTGAAAGAAATTCAATTTTATTGTTTTTGATTCCTGCAGATTCTGAACATCATTTTCAGGAATTTAAAATTCTGGAGAACGAATTGAAAGAATATAATCCTGAATTATTAGATAAAGATTTCGTTATTTCAGTTTCAAAAGCAGACCTTTTGGACGATGAACTGAAAAAAGAAATTTCAGCAGAATTTCCGGAACATAGAAAACCATTATTCTTCTCAGGTGTTACCGGAGAAGGCCTGATGGAATTGAAAGATGCCATCTGGAAACAGCTACACGGATAAAATTTAATTCAAAATATATAAAAGGATAAGCATTATTGTTTATCCTTTTTTGTTAATATAAATATTCACTCTTTGGAACACTTATTGAGAGACTCCACACAAATTTAAAAACAATGAAATATTTATTAAGTCTATTTGCTGCAGTATTATTATTCTCATGCAGCACTCAAAAAAGTCAGTCAAAATATTCAACGATAGAATATGAAGCCGGAGCGTGTTTCGGATTTTGCCCGATTTACAAAATGACGATTCAGGCTGACCGAACTGCAGTTCTGGAGGCAGAACATTTTAATTTTTCTAAAGGTACTTCAAAAGACGAATTTTCAAAACCAAGAGAAGGAACCTTCACCACAACCATCAAAGAGGCTGATTATAATAAATTGGTAACTTCATTAAATGATCTGGATGTAAAAAGTCTTCAGGATAAATATGGCAGCCGTAATGTGAGCGATATGCCAACTTCTTATTTAAGAATTAAACTAGCAGACGGAACCTCAAAAAACACAGAAGATTATGGTAAAAGAGGTTCTGAAAAACTCATGAAAGTCTACCAGATTTTTGAGGATTTAAAGCAAAGTCAGCAGTGGACGAAAGTAAAATAACAGCTTTCAATTAATTTAGTCTATCTTTGCAGTATATTTCGCGGCATTCTCAGCCAGTAAAGTAATTTTTTACTCAAAATTCTGTTAAAAGTTTTTAGCAGATCTGCTAAAAATGATGAAGTATACTGCTTCACCCGCACTATTTTAATACACAATACAATTTTGTTATTTACAGACTTAAACATTATCAAGCCCATCTTAGATGCGCTTCAAAAGCAAGGTTATGAAAAACCTACCCCTATTCAGGAACAAGCAATTCCTTCAATTTTAGAACACAGAGATGTACTGGGAACTGCACAGACAGGAACCGGAAAAACAGCAGCATTTGCTATCCCTATCTTACAAAACCTTACCGAAAGAAAAGGTCCTAAGAACAATCATATTAAAGCATTAATTCTTACTCCAACCAGAGAATTAGCGATACAGATCGAGGAAAGCTTCGATGCATACGGAAAAAATTTACCTTTAAGAAAATTAGTAGTTTTCGGTGGTGTAAAACAAGGAAGTCAGGAAACAGCTTTGAGAAGAGGTGTTGACATTTTGGTGGCGACTCCAGGAAGACTACTAGATTTTATCGCTCAGGGAATTATCAGTTTGAAAAATCTTGAAATCTTTGTATTAGACGAAGCCGACAGAATGTTGGATATGGGTTTTGTACACGATGTGAAAAGAATCATTAAACTTTTACCTCAAAAAAGACAAACACTATTCTTCTCAGCAACCATGCCTACAGAAATTCAGAAATTGGCAGATTCTATTTTGAATACTCCGATTAAAGTTTCTGTAACTCCGATTTCTTCTACAGCTGAAACAATCAAACAAGCGGTTTATTTTGTTGATAAAGACAATAAATTAGAATTGTTGACGCATATTCTGCAAAACGACATCCAAGGATCTGTTTTGGTATTCTCCAGAACGAAACATGGAGCTGATAAAATTGCAAGAAAATTACAGTCTGCAAATATCTCTGCCGAAGCAATACACGGAAACAAATCTCAAAATGCAAGACAGAATGCTTTAAATAATTTTAAAGGAGGAAGAACGCGTGTTTTGGTAGCAACAGACATCGCCGCAAGAGGAATTGATATTGACGAACTGAAATATGTTGTAAACTACGAACTTTCAGATGTTGCAGAAACTTACGTTCACAGAATTGGTAGAACAGGCCGTGCAGGTTCTGAAGGATCATCAATCTCTTTCGTAGATGGTTTAGATTTATTAAACCTAAAGGATACTGAGAAATTGATTGGTATGAAAATTCCGGTTGAGAAAAATCATCCTTTTCATACCGATAATCTAGTAGTTGAGAAAAGAGATTCTAACAACAAGCCTTTTACACCAAGACCAAGACCGGCTGGTGGTGGTCAGCAACAAAAATCGGATCACAGTAAAAAGCCGAAAAATAAGAGTAATTTTTCTAGAAAGAAATAAAATTAAAGCCTTCCACATTGGAAGGCTTTATTTTTTCGGATTTAGTTTAAATAAATTATTTAAACATATTTCTCGCATTCTCACTCGTAATTCTGTCAATCTCAGCAAAATCTTTATTATAAATATCCACCAATTTTCCGGCAACCAAATCAAGATAAGAACTTTCATTTCTTTTTCCTCTAAATGGAACTGGTGCCAAATAAGGAGAATCTGTTTCCAAAACGATTTTATCTAAAGGAATTTCTTTTAAAAACTGATCGATCTTTCCGTTTTTGAAAGTCACTACTCCTCCGATTCCTAATATGAAATTTAAATCTATGGCGTGTTTTGCCTGTTCAAGATTTCCGGAAAAGCAATGAAAAATCCCTCTTAATTTTGGGTGTCTTTTTCTTTCTAAAACTTCAAAAGTTTCATCAAAACTTTCTCTGGTATGAATCACAATTGGCAGATCTTTTTCAATCGCCCAATCAATTTGTTGTTCAAAAGCTTTTATCTGAACGTCCAAAGTGGATTTATCCCAATACAAATCAATCCCGATTTCTCCGATTGCCGGAAAACTTCTTTCATCCAAATATTTCTTTACAATTTCCAATTCACTTTCCCAAGATTCAGGTTTTACGTAACACGGATGCAATCCCATCATTGAAAAAATCTGATTCGGATAATCACTTTCCAGTTGAAGCATTTTTTCATGACATTCTGAATCGATGGCAGGAAGATAAAACTCAGTAATTCCTTTATCTAAAGCTCTCTGAATAGCCTCTTTTCTGTCTTCATCAAACTCTTCCGAATATAAATGGGTATGTGTATCAATCATTATTTTTAAAATTTTAATAGATCTTCGTAAGGATTTTCTAAATTCAGCAACATTCCGAAGGCAGGTTCAGTTTTGAATCCTTTTTTCTTTAATTCTATTATTTTTTGTTTAAAATCGTCTCCTTGTTCCTGTAATATTTTGTGTTCTGCAATCATGTGCAGATATGCGTTTTGTTGAGTTGCTGGTTTGTTTTGTCCAAAAATTTCAATGGGAAACTCTTCCAGCATAAAATTGATAACGATACATTTTTCGTCATTTAAAATAATGTTTTCAACGGTCGCCCTATTCTCAACAGTAACTAATTTGCTGAACATTATTTCATCTAAAAAAACTTCTTCAAATCTTAGATCAACCTCGCAAATAATATCTAAATCGCTTCCATCAATGTCAATTCCAATTGGAATCGTTCCCGCTAAAATCGGAGAAAAATTAGAAAGCTTTTCAAACACTTTGTACTTTGTAAGAACTTCAAAAGCTCTTTTCTGTCTTTCATTTCCGTCTTTCAGATAATCAATTTTCGTAAAGTCAATCACTCGAATCAGAATATTTTGTGTTTGGTTTTCTTTCTCTGGTTTTCAATCCTTTGATTCAGCTTTTCCCGAAATTCTATAAACTTCGGATCTTTTTCATCATCAGATCTGTGTTCTAAAGCTTTATTAATTTTAAAATTTTCTTTAATAAAATCTTTGGTTTCGTCTGAAAAATAAGCATTTCCAAATTTCTCAAAAACATAATTGACCGCCTGAGAATTGGGGTGAATCATATCATCTTTGTAAAAACGGTAATCTCGAAGATCATCCATCAAAATCTCGTAAACAGGAAGATAATGACAATTTTCGATTTCTGAAATCACTTCATGAATGCCCGTAATCAATTTTGATTTGCTCAACTGATTTTCTATCATTCCGTCTTTTGTATGACGAACAGGCGAAACGGTAAACAAAATCTGAAGATCATCTTTGCAAATATCTTTTAAATTCAGAATGGTGTCGTAAATAGAATCTGTAAGTTCCTGACGTGTCAGCAACCTTTTTTCAAAAAACTTCTGTGGAATTTTATGACAGTTCGCAACCAGCTTTTTTTTAGGTTCAAATTCATAGATGAATGAAGTTCCATATGTGATAATTACCCAATTTGAATCCTGAAGAAACTGATTTCCAACAACAATTTTTGAATTGATTTTCTCTAAAGTCTGATGGATAAACCTCGTATCAAAACTTGAATGATGATCTAATGAAATAAATTCATCATTAAAAACAATTAACTCTTCTTCATGGTAAAACTCAGAATCATGAAGCCTTTTAATCGAATTATTAATTGAAAAAGGATTAAACAACGTTCCAAATGGATTGTTCACGGATTGTAACTGACCTTGCTGAAACAAGTCAAACATTTCAGAAGCAAAACACGATCCTATCGAAAATATTTTATCTTCAATTTCAATCTTTTTATAAGATTCTGTAAGGTTTACTTCAGTCCGGAATTTCATTTTAATCAATTTGAAAATTTGATAATATGCCAATTTGAAAATTATTATTGATTCTGTTTTTCATTTTCAAATTATCAAATTGACTCATTTTCAAATTAGCTCTCTCTTCTTAAAAGGTAGTTTGCCAATTCAGCAAACGGTTTTTTCTTGTCTTCTGCAATGTCGATTTTCGCAAGATAACTTTGACCGATTTCGTTATGTTTTTCGATCAGACGTAATGCTTTCTCGTCTACTTTTGTTCTTCTGAAAATCTTCTCAACACCGTAGACTTTATCGATATTATCGGTCTTTTTAGAATACCAGTAATCTAATTCTTTTTTCTCTTCTTCTGTACCGTGTTCTTTGGCTAAAAGATAAAGAACGGTTTTTTTATTTTCGTAAATATCACCTGCGTGTTTCTTACCAAACTGTGCCTGATCACCGAAAACATCCAGATAATCATCCATAATCTGGAAGGCAATTCCGATGTGTTTTCCGAAGTTGAAAATGGCTTTTGCATCTTTGAACTGAGCTTTCGCAATCAACGCACCAATCTCAAATGACGACGCACTTAAAACTCCTGTTTTATAGGTAATCATTCTGATATAGTCATCAAAAGTTACATTTCCCTGAGTTTCGAAATTGATATCATATTGCTGACCTTCGCATAAAAGCAAACCTGTATGGGTGAAAATTCTGATACATGCTTTGAAAATTTCAGGCTCAAGATCTTCGAAGAACTTATACGCTTTCAACATCAATCCGTCTCCTGAAAGAATACCGACGTTGATTCCGTGTAAAGTATGGATGGTTGGTTTATTTCTTCTTAGTGGTGCTTCATCCATAATATCATCATGAATCAAGGTGAAATTATGGAAAAACTCAATCGCCAATGCGGGCTTTATTGCCTGTTTCATATCACCTCCGAACAAATCACAAGCCATCAATACCATAATCGGGCGAAGGCGCTTACCACCGTGCGAGATGATATAATTCATCGGTTCGTACAATTCTGCGGGTTTATCTTTGAAAGTATATTTAGTAATGGCATCAGCAACAATCTGTTGGTAGGTGTCTAAGAATTCCATAAAAGATTTTAATTTGAACAAAAATACGATTTTTCGAGGGGTTTCAAAACAAAAAACTTCACCTGCTAAGACAAAGTTTTGTGATATGTGAATAATTTAAAAAAAGATGAAATATAGGTTCCTATTTAATCCAAATATCTCCTTTTTCTATCGGATTATTATGTTTTTTCATCCAATCAAAAAAAGTATTATTAATGCTTTCTACAATATCTTTATCTGTGCTTTCTTTTCCATTATATGATACACTTATTCCCATCTGCGAATTTTTTAGCTGCATTATGTTTTGACGGTATTGTGCTGAAGGATCTTTGATTATATCCATTTTAAAATTTAGTTCTTGTTCCTTATTACCTAATGGAAAACCTTTTGGAGATGTAATTTTCTCAGAAAATTTTTCTAAGGATTGGATTTGAAACCTGTAATCTCCGTCTTCAGAATAAATTTCCATAATTAAACCTGGTAAGCCATAAAATATATATGGTCCATCTTGAAATGGAAGATCTGAAGAATACCATGCAAGCCACCTTCTGCCTCCTACACTAATTTGCGCACTATTGCATTGATACCCTAATATTTCTTTTTTTTCTCGAGACAAGACCCATTTAGTGTCAAAATTATAATCTGATTTGTAAGTTTGGTATAAAATAATTTGGTATTTAGCAAATTCATTTTTTTTGAGATTTTTAAATATCGACTTATTAAATGAATCAATTCCATAATTTTTAGAATGGAAAATAGATTTTTTTTCTGTTCCGTTTAATTTTAAAATATAAGTTTCTTTTATTTTATTTATAGAAGTACTGTCTGGTTTATAAGTAATTTCATAAGAGGCTTTTATTCCCTGTGAAAAAAAGAAATCCGATAATAAAAACAATAACAAACTGAAGAAAGTGACAATTATTTTTCCCATTCAAATTTTATTTCTAACCCTGTTCTCTTTTGCTCTGTAATAGTATTATATGGATTCTTTTTTAGATCAGCTTCTAATTCAGGTGAAAGACCATACTTCAGTTTTGGATAGTTTGTATATTGAAGAAACTCACCTTTAAAATCATTAAATGGATTTGTTAAAGTTTCATTAGTTTTATCAATATTTTTCATCACCCATTTGTAATTTCCAGAGCTATCATATGCCTCATAAATCATTCCAGGCAAATTATTAAATTTCCATGGTCCCGTTTTTACAATAGCAGTACTATCAAACCAAATTACATATTCTCTCCCACGAAAGCTCCCAATTGCTTTTGTAAGTTTCACCTTATTGATTTCTTTGAATTCTTTTAAAATTTCCCAATCAATTTTCGGTATTTTATCTTTTAAAACATAGTTTTTTTCATTAATATTATCACTTATTAATCCCTCACCCTTTTCAGAATAATACAGCAAATAATCATACTTTTCTTTTGAAGTAAAAGATACTCCACTTGCACCCACAGAAGGCTCATCCTCCTCAATTCCATATTTTACAGAAAACATTTTCTCTCCTTTATAATTCGCATACAAAGTTGCTGGAAAATCAAAAGGTTTATAAATATTTACTGTAAATATATAATCTACTTTTACAGTTTGAGAATGCAAACATAATGATAGTAAATAGCCAAAGAATAAAAAGTATTTTTTCATATTTAAAATTATAAAGTGGTAAAGACAAAACTAAATATATTTTTTTCAAAAGCCATGATTGAAAACTCAATCATGGCTAGAATTTATTTAATTAACATTCGATGGACTTATCCCAATTGCGAGTTGCCCGGCAATACTAGCAGCCCTACCTTGACAAGCTTCTTCAGAAGACTCGTAGCTAGTCAATTGTCTAACTACACTTTGGCTTCCATCAGCATTATTTCTGTATATTGTAATAGTACAAAAACCACCCACTATTTCTGTTTTTGAACTAAAACTCACGTCAACTTTTTTAATGTTTTCTTGAGAAGCACTCACTAAACCAGCAGCTCCAAATGCTGCTACTAATAATAATTTTTTCATTCTAATTTGAATTTTGAAATTTATAAATATTTTCTTGACACTAAAAGCATTTCGCGAAAACTTTTGCCAAAAAATGAAGAATTAAAAATAATTCCACAATTCCAAATGGAATAATAAATCATTTTATTTTGAATATGCATATCCGCTATTTATCATAGTTCTTAATTAACTCAAGGTTAGACAAGGAATTTTTAAATATTGCCCGTTTTTAAGTTACACAAAGGCGTTAACTTAACAAAAAAATACAAACCATTTTTAATTATAAGAGATTGCGGACAATCGTAATTTTGAATAATATTTTATCAATTTTTTTTACATTTGTATCACCAAACACAAATCATGAGCAAAAAAATTGGATTAAAAGTCAAAAAACTAAGGGAGGAAAATGGTATTTCACAAGAAGATTTAGCATACAACTTAGAAGTTTCACAAAGTTATCTTAGTAAAATTGAGAACGGATTGATTAAAAGAATAGACTTTTATTTCATACAAAATATTTCAAAATACTTTAAAATAGATCTACAATATTTCTCGAATGAAGAGCCTGTTGATCAGATAGGGATTTGAACTTGTAAAACTTAACAGGAACCTAAAATTAAATTTGAGTTCTGCGTAAAATTGATGGAAAATTACAATAACTAATTTATCATATCACAAAACTTTGCCTGTTGAGACAAAGTTTTGTGATATGATAAATTCTTTTAATTAAGTCAAATACGTTACCGCAAGATAAGTAATTGCAGCAACAATCGCTGAGATTGGAATGGTTAAAACCCAAGCCCAAAGTAAGCTTACTGTAATTCCCCAACGTACAGCAGAAACTCTTTTAGTTAATCCCACTCCGATGATCGAACCGGTAATCGTATGTGTCGTAGAAACCGGAATACCAAAGTGATCGGTAATGAAAAGCGTGATTGCACCAGCAGTTTCAGCACTTACACCTTCTAACGGAGTTACTTTTGTAATTTTTGTCCCCATTGTTTTGATGATCTTCCAACCTCCACTCATTGTACCTAAAGCAATGGCAACAAAGGAAACTAAAGGAACCCACATATAATGATCTGCAAAATAATTAAAACGTTCAGCAGATTCTATATTTAAATAAACAGGATCCTGAAGCATATTTACGTGATAGTAAATCAATGCTGCCCCTATAATTCCCATTACTTTCTGAGCATCATTCAGACCGTGTCCTAAACTGAACAAAGCTGAAGAAACCAACTGTAATCTCTTGAAAGATTTATCAGCTTTATGCGGATTTGATTTTTTATAAAGATGTACAATAATCAGAGTAATGATAATTGAAATGACCATCCCGATAACCGGAGCAAGGAAAATAAACAGGAAAATAGGAATTACTTTGCTGAATTTCACAACATCCTGACTTGCTACTTTAGTAATGGTCTGTTTTAAAGTATCAAATATTCCTAAATCTGGAGTGGCAGCTACAACTTCACGGTAATCCATCAAAAAAGCGTGCATCAATGCTGCTCCTAGGAAACCACCAATCAGGGTGTGAGATGATGATGAAGGAATCCCGAACCACCAGGTCAAAAGATTCCAAGCAATAGCAGCGATCAATCCTGAAAAGATAACTTCCAATGTAATAAAGTTCTCATTGACGGTTTTTGCAATCGTGTTACCGATTTTAAACTCACCAATGATGTAAGCTGCGATAAAGAAAGCCGCAAAATTCCAAACTGCTGCCCAAAGTACCGCCTGAAACGGAGTTAAAACTTTAGTTGAAACAATTGTCGCAATAGAGTTGGCAGCGTCATGAAAACCATTAATATAATCGAAGATTAAAGCCAAAGCAATAATAACCGTAAGTAAAATAGGAAAATCCATTTTTTGTTATGTATTGTTTTTTTTAAGCGTATTTAATCATGATGTTCTCAATCGTATTGGCAACATCTTCTGCTTTATCTGTGACGATCTCAAGATAGTTAAGAACTGATGATATTTTAATGATATTGATGGCATCATTCGTTTCGAAAAGCTCTACCATAGAGTTTGAAAGAAGATCATCAGCAATATTCTCGATAGAATTTACTTTGATACAAGCTTCTTTTACCTGCTCCATATTTTTGAAACCTTTCAGGTTCTTCATGGCATTTTGAATTTCAAGACAAGCCTTGTGAATCAACAATGAGAAGTCTGCATAAGCCTTCATCATCGGAGACTTGTACAAGAAAATATATTTTGTAGAAGCGTAGATATAATCTGCAATATCATCAAGACCTGTGGCCAAAGTGTGAATATCTTCACGGTCGAAAGGTGTGATGAAGTTTTTCCCCAATTCAATAAAGATCTCGTGAGTAAGCTCATCATTTTTGTGCTCATAGTCACTCATCAATTTCAACATTCCATCATCGTTCAGATCAAAATCTTTTACTCCGTGGTTGAAATCATTAGACATTGCAACTAAATTTTCTGTTACTTTTTCGAAAAGCACAAAGAAGATTTTGTCTTTTGGCTGAAATGCGTGGAAAATATTACCAATTGCCATTTGTAAATTGTATTTAATTTATTCGTGTGCAAATTTCCTAAAAAAGCACCTTAACAAAAAGCATCCAGCATTAATTTTTGTTAATATTGGGTTAATATTTGTTCACATCAAAGGCTAACAATAAAACAACTCCCACATCACACTCATAATCAATCATTTAAACTTAAATTTTACAACATTTTTAATTTAAAAAAACAAAAAAAGCCGACAAAATTGCCGGCTCAAATTATATTTTAAGTGTAAGATTAGTTCGCTTCTTCAGCTCTCATATCTTTTCCTTTAAATTTCATGGATTGAATATTTCCTAAAAGCTCATTGCTATAAGATTTTTCAACTTCAAAGAAAGAGAATTTTTCAAGAATTTCGATGTTTCCAATCTCAGCTCTTTTATTTCCTTTGCTTGATGTAGCTTTATTGATGATTTCCAATACATCTAGTTTTTTCAACTGGTCTTTTTTACCAAGGTTGAAGAAAAATCTAGTCATATTTTCGTCTCTCTGTCTTGGCTTACCACCACGATCTCCTCTTCTTTCACCTCTGTCGCTACGCTCGTTACGATCTCCTCTATCACGATCTCTTCCTCTGTCACGGTCTCTACCGCCTCTGCTGTCTCTGTCTCTTCCACCTCTGTCATCATCTCTGTTGTTAAACTTCTGATCCACAAGATCCTGCTTGTCTTTATAGTACAAAGCAAAGTCTTTCAACTGGAACTGTAGCAACTGAACAACCAATTCTTCTTTAGTGAAATTACTTAAATCAGGAACAAGACTTTGATCAAATTCAAAGATATTTTCGTGCTCTGTCATTAGTTTTTCAAAAACTCCTTTTACCTGAGCCGAAATAACCTCGTCACCTGTAGGAATTTTCTTCTCAACGATGTCAATTTTCGTCGTAGATTTTATCTGCTTCAGCTTTCTGCTTTCTTCAGGTTTGATCAAGGACATAGAAATACCGTCTTTTCCTGCTCTACCTGTTCTTCCGCTTCTGTGTACAAAAACTTCAGGATCATCCGGTAAAGAGAAATGCACAACGTGCGTCAATGAATCAACATCTAATCCTCTTGCAGCAACATCTGTTGCAACCAAGATATCAATGTTTTTCAGTCTGAATTTCTTCATTACCGTATCTCTCTGCGCTTGAGAAAGATCACCATGAAGAGCATCAGCCGCATATCCGTTTTGCATTAAAAAGTCTGCAACTTCCTGAGTTTCCATTCTTGTTCTACAGAAAATAATAGAATACTGATTCGGGTTTGCATCAATTAATCTTTTCAGAGCTTCTTTTTTGTTACGGTAACCCACAACATAATATTCATGCTTGATGTTCTTCTTAACTTCGTTAATAGAACCCACAGAAATACGGTGAGGAGTTGTAAGGTAACTTTTAGAAATTCTTTCAACCTCTTTGCTCATCGTTGCCGAGAACAAGAAAGTTTGTTTTGTTTCAGGAGTTTCTTTCAAAATTGTTTCCAATTCGTCTTTGAAACCCATAGATAGCATCTCATCTGCTTCATCCAAAACCAACCAGTGGATTTCGGAGAAATCAAGAGCTTTTCTGTTGATCAAGTCGATCACCCTTCCCGGAGTACCCACAATAATTTGTGGTTTATCTCTCAAAGAACGCATTTGATCCGTAATACTGCTTCCACCATAAACTGCTGTAGTTTTGATGTTTTTCATGTACTTCGAATAGTTGTTAATGTCTTTTGAAATCTGTAGACATAGTTCTCGTGTCGGGCAAAGCACCAAAAATTGGATTTTGCGACTCGTATCGTCAATCATGTCCAAAATCGGAAGCGAAAACGCTGCTGTTTTGCCTGTCCCTGTCTGCGCAAGTGCGATTAGATCGCGAATATCTGATTGAATAAAAGGGATAGTCTGTTTTTGGATTTCTGTCGGGCTTTCGTAACCCAGTTCGCCAATGGCCTTAAGGATATCAGGACTTAAATTGGTCTCCGTAAATAAATTCATTAATTAATATAAAATTTTTGCAAAGATACAACTAATTATTGGATAATGCTTTATATAATATTAACGAATTGATAATTTTAATTTAGAAAACTCTAAGTATTTTTGAATTTATGCAAAAAAAGGACAAAAATTTTATTTTAAATTTAAAAAACCCTCAAATTCCTTTTATTTTATCGATTTATTTGAATTTTTCATTCATACTTATGAATTATTTAAATAAAAGATAAAACTGCGAGTCTGATTAGATTTCTTTAATTTTGATTAAAATAATAAAAAAATGACGCCTACACTTTCAAAAAAAATATTTGATTATCTAAAACAGCTCGAAGAAAACAACAATCGAGAGTGGTTTAACGACAATAAAAACCTTTTTACCCAAGCTCAAGAGGAATTTGAATTTTTTGTAGAAAAACTCATTCAGGAAGTCGGAAAATCTGATGAAAAAGTAGCGAAACTCAATGCTAAAAAATCATTGCTCAGAATTTACAGAGACATTCGTTTTTCTAAAGATAAAACACCTTACAAAAATTATTTCGGAGCATCATTAGGAATGGGAAAAAGCAATGAAAAGTCTGGTCACTACCTTCACATTCAACCGGGAAAATCATTTATCGCCAGCGGAATTTACTTGCCTGAAGCTCCTGTTTTAAAAGAAATCAGAAAAGAAATATCAATCTTTAAAGATGAATTTTTAAAAGCAATTGATCACAAAGATTTCAAAAAATATTATGGTGAATTAGATCGTGAGCATGAGTTGAAAAAGATACCTCAAGGTTTTGAAAAAGAAGACCCGATGGCCGAATACCTGAGACTTAAAAGTTTTATCGGAGTTTACAACCTCACCAATAAAGATGCGATGGATAAAAATGCGGTACAAAAACTAACTGACATTATGAATTCTGCAAAACCTTTTAATGATTTTTTAAATGCGCCTTTTTCAAATGCTCCTGAGTAATCCACAGCTTTCAAACAACATAAACAACTCATAAACAAAGCTTTACATTTACAATATTTTAACATCGTTTTAACATTTTTCACTATCTTTGTCGGTCGTCATAAAAAAGAAAGCAATGTCTTTATATCAGCAACTCGCAGAAAAACTACAGTACATCAGTCCAGGTTTTTATAAACAGAGATATTTTAAAAGTTTACATCAATTAACTAAAGAAAATTTTTCGAAGCGTAATGTAGAACCCGAATTGATCTGGATTAAGGAATTTCTGCCTAAAAGTGCAGTCATTTTAGATATTGGCGCCAACGTGGGAACGTTTCTCTATCAATTAGAAAAAACACTTTCGCATTCCAATATTTACGCTTTTGAGCCTAATAAAAAATTGAATTCGAGACTAAAAAGATTATTTCCGGCGATGCATGTTTTGCCTTTGGCACTTTCTGATGAAAACACGACCGCTGAATTTAAAGTTCCCATCATTAACGGAAAGATGGTCGCTTCAAGAGGTACTCTCAATACTTCTTACAAAGAAAAAGGTGAAGAGAAAAGCTATACTGAACAGGTAAAAGTAATCAAACTAGACGACTGGGCAGCGATTGAGAATTTCAACAAAATCGATTTCATCAAAATTGATGTCGAAGGAAACGAAATGAAAACACTGCACGGCGGAAAAAATATCATCAAAAAATTCAAACCCACTCTGATGGTTGAGATGGAACAAAGACATCACGACCAACCCATCTGGAATGAAATTTCAGAAGTAGAAAGCTGGGGTTTTGATGCCAATTATTTAAACAGAAAAAATTTCCAAATCGAAAGACTGACCGAAGAAATCCTTATTAAAAATACTGCCGACGAAAAAAATAAGACCGACTACATCAACAATATAATTTTTATTCCAAAAAACTATTAAAAAAAATTTATGAGTGTAGTTGCAAGGCAGGGATTTAAGTATTCTGTGATTGGATACATTGCGACACTGATCGGGATGTTCTCCATTTTTATTTTTACGAATGATCTCTTTTTTTACGGAACATTAAGATTCATTATGTCTGCTGCAGAAATGTTGGTTCCATTTGTTGTTTTAGGAATTTCCTATTCTAATGTGAAGTTTTTTGGGAAAGCCCAGGAAGATGGTAAAAATCAAAATATGCTGTCTCTTTCTCTAGCATTGGTGTGTATTAACTTTTTACTATTCCTTTTTATCTTTTTTCTGATTCCTTTTTTCTATCCTGAATTTACAAAAATGAAAATCTGGGAAAGTAAGAAATACATTCTCCCACTTGTTTTGACGCTTTCGTTATGCGCGGTATTTAACCGATATATTTCCAATTATAAGAGAATTGTTGTTTCCAATATTTTTGATAATCTTTTACCAAAATTAGCGAATTTGGGATCGTTCTGCCTGTTCTTTTACTTTCAGTTTTCAGAGCAGATTGCCTTGGCATTTTTCTTCGGAATGTTTGCTTTAATGCTTTCTGGGTACATTTATTACACTAATAAACTTGAAAAAGTACAACTCGATTTCAGCAGAGATTACTTTAGAAAAGACAATTTCTACAAGGAATTTGCCACATACAGTTTTTTTGGATTTTTAGGAACTTTCGGAAATCACATGGCAATCAATAATTATATGATTGGCGAATTTATCGGAGATGAAGAGATTGCTGTTTACAGTATTTTACTGGCTCTTATTTCTTTAATATCCATTCCGCAATTAGGATTGTTTAATATTTCTGCGCCTATTATCAGAAAAAATTTGGCCGATGGAGATATGGAAGAGCTCGATAGATTTCACAAAAAAACTTCCTTAACCATCTACTTTTTGGGAGCTATTTTGTTTGGCTGCATTATGGTTGGATTTCCTTATCTGACGCATTTTATGCCTAAAAAAGGAGAATTACTAAGAATGTACGAACCCGTAATTTGGATTTGGGGATCTGCCGTTTTAATGGATTTAGCAACTGGTTTTAACGGAAATATTATCTCGCTTTCAAAATATTACAAATTCAATATTATCGTCATGCTTTTATTGGCGGGTTTAACGATAAGTTTAAACTGGTATTTCATCAATCATACCGACCTTTCGTTAATTGGTATTGCCCTATCTACTGCAATTTCAGTAACCATTTATAATGTGATTAAAGTCGTATTCAATTATTTCATGTTTAAAGTCTCGCCTTTTTCGATTGAGATGATTTTCGTATCGATTATCTGTACTCTGGCGATTACGGTAGCGATTGTATTGCCTGTTTTTGACAATAATTTCATCAATCTTGTTTATAAACCTGCGGTCGTTTTAATTCTGATTTTTATTGGAAATCATTTCACCAAAATCTTCCCCATCGAGGATTATCTGAATATGAAATTCATTAAAAGTGTCTTGAAATTCAAATAGAAACCAAGTGATTCAGAACTTCTTCTACATCTTTCTGAATTTTTTCACGGCTGAAATCTTTCTGAAAATCAAATGTTGAATTTTTTAGTTTTTGAAATTGCTCAATCACATTTTCTTCTTCAGGAATGATAAACTCAAGTTTTGAAGAATAGTTAGCAGGAAAAACAGCGAACTTCCCATATTTGATGGCATCTCCTAAATTCCCGGTCATCTTTGTCTTTCCGTAAATCTCTTTATTGCTGAAAAATTCCGTTTCCTCCTGAATCGGACACCAGAGAACATCTGCTTTATTCATCCATTGATCAAAGAGTTCGGCAGAAACCCTTTCTGGAAAATATTTTATTTTAATATTTTCAGGAATAATCTTTGACAAGTTTTGTAATTTTTTCAACTCTTCACCTTGAGCTTTTCCCAAAAAAACAAAAGTTATATTTTCTTTAATCTCAGAATTTTGAATCGTTTCAAAAACACGCTGATAATCTCTTCTTTTCTGAGAAACTCCACCCGGAATAACGATTGTTAGAATTTCACTTTTTATTTTTTCAAATGATTTGGTATAAAAAAGAGGCAGGAATTTAAGCTTATCAGAAGACAACTCCTGATCGAGAACCAAATGATGATGAGCTTTTCCGTAAGTTTTATTTGCGTAAAAAAGACCTTCTTTCCACCATAATTTTAGACGATAAATCAAATCATTTTTGAAAACGTTTTTAAGTAAATTAGCCTTTGAAATCTTTGAGAAATTCAGATTATGAACAATAACCGAAGTATTGTATTTCTGATTTATCGCTAAAAAAGTATTGAAATAACGGTGAACCGTTCCGATAATAACCAAATCATATTTTTTCGTCGACAACTGATCCAAAATCATTGAAGAATCTGAAACATGAACGGATTCGTCACTTTCTTTGATTTGATTTTTAATCTTCTCTGAGAAATAATAATCCACAGAAAATCCTTTAGAATCATACATCAGATCCATGAAATCCTGCGCAATTTCTGCGTGGGTGTCGATTTCTATGTAGGCTATTTTTTTCATTAAGTATAAATACTTTATCAATCATCTTTGTCATTCCGGAGGAATCTAAACATAACTTTTGTCTTAAAAGTCTCTCAAAAAGAAGAACTTTAAATTAATATACTTTTAAATATAAATTTGAACATCAATTGTTTAAATTTTAAGTTTAGATTCCTGCGGAATGACAAACCTTATATCTTTTGAATATTAAAATAATAAAACATTAGATTTTCAGCCATTTCCTTTTCAATTCTTTCCAGCGCTGGTCATTAATTATTTTCTGTTCATCTTTCGAAATTTTCAACTCCAGATTTTGAGATTTGCATTTTTCGTAAGCATTGATAATTTGGAACAGAAATGACGGCGACTTTATTTTTACGGCTTCTTTTGCAGCCGCAACATACGTTAGAAATCGGTTTAAACCTAAAAAATAAAAATATCTTCCGTAATAATCTGCAGGTTTTATCGTATAATCTGCTCCTTTTGCCTTGATTAATCTCACTTGTAATTCAGGCAAAACAATTTCTTCCCAGCCTAAATTTTTAAGCAAAATAGAATCGATATTATCCCAACCTAAAGTTTCCCTTAAACCTCCGATTTCTTCAAAACATTCTTTTCGGTAAGCTTTCATTGGACCGCGAACATGGTGTTTATTCGAGTTGCCTTCATACACCCAATCTCCATTTTTTTCAACATACAATAAACCGCCAACTAAACCGTATTTTGAATGATTGACAAATGCGTTCTCCACTTCAAAGAGATAGTTATCATTTAAAATAATATCGGCATCAAACTTACAGATGATATCAAAATCATCGATATTATGAGTTTTCAAACCATTTTTAAAAGCATTCACCACTTTTGAACCCGGCTGATGAGCAGACTTCGCCAAATCAATGGTCGCAAAACGAGAATCTGCAGCTGTGTATTTTCTGATTACTTCAGAAGTTTTATCCGTAGAACCATCGTTCACGATAACCACTTTAAAATCTTTAAAACTTTGCTGCTGTAAAGAATCTAAGGTGAACGGAAGATTTTCCTGTTCGTTGTGTGCGGGAATGATGATTAAAAATTTCAAATCTATTTTTGAATTATTGAGTTATTAAATTGATTAAGAAATAATTAAAAATTACTCATTACCAATTATTTATTACCCATTATTTATTGTGCGGTTTCAACATATTTCTTGGATCAAGAATTTCGTCTAACTGTTCTTGAGAAAGTAAATGTTTTTCCAATACCAAATTGTATACACTTTGTCCTGTTGCAAGAGCTTCTTTTGCAATCTGTGTAGACTGTTTGTAGCCAATATATGGATTAAGCGCAGTCACAATTCCGATGCTGTGTTTGACCATATTGAGACAAACTTCCTTGTTTGCAGTAATTCCCACCACACATTTTTCACGAAGCGTATCGAGTGCTTACAAAGAAAATGAATATTTTCCATGATGGCGTGCGAAAGAACAGGTTCCATTACGTTTAACTGCAACTGTCCTGCTTCTGCGGCAAAAGTTACCGTTAAATCATTTCCAATTACTTTAAAACAAACCTGATTGACCACTTCTGGGATGACTGGGTTTACTTTTCCTGGCATGATGGATGATCCAGGCTGCATTGGTGGCAGATTGATTTCAGATAAACCAGCTCTTGGTCCTGAAGACAATAATCTTAAATCATTACAGATTTTTGAAAGTTTTAAAGCCAAACGTTTCATCGCCGAAGAATAAATGACGTAAGAACCAGTATCAGGAGTTGCTTCAACCAAATCTGGTGCTGAAACCACGGGATAACCTGTAATCTCTGCTAAATTTTTAGCACAAAGCGTTGCATACCCTATCGGAGCATTGATTCCTGTCCCAATTGCGGTTGCGCCCATGTTGACCTCAACAAATAAATTAGCGTTGTTATTTAATTTAGAAATATCTTCTTCCAAAGTGGCTGCAAACGCTTCAAACTCCTGCCCCATTGTCATGGGAACGGCATCCTGAAGTTGCGTGCGACCCATTTTAATCACATCTTGAAATTCCACGCCTTTTGCACGGAAAGCTTCAACAATTTTCTTCAGTTTTTCAACTAAAGTTTCATTCATCTGCAACAATCCCATTTTGATTGCGGTGGGATAAGCATCATTGGTTGATTGTGAAAGGTTGATATGGTCGTTTGGAGAACAAAATTCGTATTCACCTTTATTTTTTCCTAATTTTTCTAAAACTCTGTTGGAAATCACTTCATTCGCATTCATATTGATAGAAGTTCCTGCACCTCCCTGAATCATGTCAACAGGAAACTCAGTATGGAATAATCCACCAATCAATTCGTCACAGGTTTCAGCAATTTTAAAATATAAATCCTGATCGAGTAAACCTAACTCGTAATTGGTTTTAGCTGCCGCTTTTTTGACGAAAGCCAAACCTTTTATAAATTCATGATAAGAAGAAAGAAGCTGACCCGATATTTTGAAATTATCAATCGCTCTCTGCGTCTGAACTCCGTAATAGGCGTTAACCGGGACATTCAGTTCACCTAACAAATCACTTTCTTGTCTGAAATTTTCCATTAAAATATTTTTAACAGTTTAAATTAATTTAAATGATAAAAAACACACCGTTGAAGATGCGCTTTTTTAATTTATTTTGTTGGATATTTTTGATTCAAAGACTGTAAAATAGCCCATGTTTCGGCGTCTAAAACACCGCTATAATTTTGTGGTCTGAAGTGATATTGTAAAGCTTCTATGGTTTTTTTTGTAACATCATCCCATTTTCCGTTTGGCAACAGATCATAACCAAATTTTTGTAAAGCAGTCTGAACTAAAAAAACAAATGACGGCTCATTATACTTTGTTTCAATATCTGTTTGAGCTACCAATAATAGGTTTTGTTTTGCCATTTCATCATACCACATCCCGATCTGATATTCATCGTACAGTTTTTTCCAAGGAAAAAGCGGCCCCGGATCTTGCTTTCTTGTAGGAGCAATATCTGAATGCGCCAAAACATTGGTTGCCGGAATATTATATCTCGTCACAATATCTTTTGCCAATGCAGCAACTTTTTTAATCTGATCATCACTGAATGGTTCAAAAATTTTCGCTCCAGTTGCATCCGCTTTATAACCCAAGTTCACGATTTCTATCCCAATTGAAGTATCATTAAGGTTTTTATCGGTACGCCAAGCGCTTACCCCAGCGTGATAAGAACGTTTGTTCTCATCAACTAATTGATAAATTTCATTGTCTCCTAAATTATTCACTAAATAATGTGCGCTTACAGATTGCTTTGTAAGAACCTCAATCGATTTATCATCAGGTAAAACCGTGTAATGTAAAATCAGATATTTTTGTCTGAAATTCTGCGCAATTGCAGGAAAATGAGTTTTTACAACTTTATATCCCGCAGGTTTTGCAGAGACGATAGAACCGTAACTTGTAGTGTTATCATTTTTAGTAATATCTGCAATATTTGTTCTGAAAAATTCAACACCATGTTCGGTTGCAACTTCGGGTTTATTTTTTTCTAAATTTTGAGAGTTGACCGCCGTTTTTGGTTGTGTCACGGCCGTTCTCGGCTTGTAAGTACTTTTCTTTACATTTTTTTGCGAAGTACAAGAAAAAACAAGAGTACTTAAGCCGATGATATATAATGTTTTACGCATTAGTTTAGATTTTTAACCGATTATTCCTTCAAAAATACACAATTTTTTTCTGAAAATTATTTGGTAAATAAAGAAATCTATTCTATATTTGCACTCGCAATAACGGAATAGAAGTCATTCAAAAACGTTATTTAGGAGAGTTGCCTGAGAGGCCGAAAGGACATGTTTGCTAAACATGCGTACTGGTAACGGTACCAAGGGTTCGAATCCCTTACTCTCCGCAGCAAAGACCAATTCGGGGCGTAGCGTAGTCCGGTCATCGCGCCTGGTTTGGGACCAGGAGGTCGCAGGTTCGAATCCTGCCGCCCCGACTGTTTTAGTAATTTTCTCAAAATTACAAATGGGTGCGTAGCTCAGCTGGATAGAGCATCTGCCTTCTAAGCAGACGGTCTCAGGTTCGAATCCTGACGCGCTCACTAAAAAAGAGAAATCAATATTTGGTTTCTCTTTTTTAGTTTCCATACAAATCCTTTCATTAAAAACTTATCTGAAATCTTCGGGATAAAACATCTATTTATATCCAAATATCCAAAACTTTCTTAGCACAAAAAGCTTTCAAAAGTAAATCATTATTCTAAAAAACAATCTTTTAATTCACTTATTGTAATCAAAATTTATTTTAAAAAAATAAGCATCGAAAGGCATAATTTCTAATAAATTTTCAAAAAAAATCAATTTTTAATTAAAAATTTAAACTTCATTCACCTAAATTGTAAATTAAATTTATAATTTTGTAACATGGAAAAACAAGATTTACTTATACTTAAGCATTTATCTAAGGGTGTGAAAATCGCTGAGATGGCTGAGCTATTGAAATCAAAACCAGAAACGGCAATGAGTACAAGCTCTATTGAAAAAAGACTGAATACTATCAGGAAACAGTACAAGGCGAAAACATTGTTTCATCTCGCTGTTATTCTAAAAAACGAAAATATAATTTAATCATACAAAAAGAATAAATCAAGCCATCGAGGAAGAAGTTAACGTAAGTTCGGGGAAGAAATATCTGTTACTGAGAGGTGATTGTATATAATTTTTTATAAATTCGTCTCCAATTTACAAACTGTTTTATCTCGAATGAAAATCAAACCAAATTTCAACGCATTGCTCACGTATTTACCCGCAAAAGACGGCGTAAAAACAACGCCGGTTTCCTCAGGTTACAGATCGTCCATCAAATTTCCTTTTGATTTAGAATTATATATTGGAGTGCAAACATTTGCCGGAGATGATCTAGTGTTTCCGGGAGATACAGTCACTGCAGAAATCGCTCTATTAAAAAGCGATTATGTTACGGGGAAGATTTATGAGGGATTAGATTTTGATTTTTTTGAAGGAGAAAATGTAATTGGGCATGGCGTTGTAACCAAAGTTATCTAATAATTTCAGAAGTTATATTTTATTCTAATCCTTTTTTATAGGTTGCTAAAGCTCTTTCTCTTGCAGATTTATGCTCTACCATTGGCAGAATGTCATAATTTCTCGGAAGCCATTGATTTATATATTTTGAATTTTTATCAAACTTTTGCGTTTGTGCATCAGGACTGAATACTCTAAAATATGGAGCTGCATCACAACCGCAACCTGCTGCCCACTGCCAATTCCCGTTATTGGAAGACAACTCATAATCTAAAAGTTTTTCTGCAAAATAGGCCTCACCCCAACGCCAGTCGACCAGCAAATGCTTGGTAAGAAAACTTGCAGTAATCATTCTTACTCTGTTGTGCATAAACCCTGTTTCGTTGAGCTGTCTCATTCCTGCATCGACAATTGGATAACCGGTTTTTCCTTCGCACCACAATTTAAATTCTTTTTCATCATTTCGCCATTCAATATTTTCATATTTTTTCTTGAAGCAACCTTTTACCACATACGGAAAGTGAAACAATATCTGCATAAAAAATTCTCTCCAGATCAATTCATTAAGCCATATTTCGTTGTGTTTCACCGCAAACTCTACACATTTTCTCACGGAAATTGTACCGAAGCGAAGCGCAATTCCCAAGCGAGTCGTATGATCTAAAGCAGGAAAATCTCTGTTTTTGTCATAAGAATCAATGATTTTTTTCTCTAAAGCAGGCTTTTTAAATTCAAAATCAGTTTTTTCAAATCCTATTTCTTTTAAACTGATGATATTTTCATGACTTATTGGAAGAAAGTTTTTAAAATCTCCATCAAATTTCTCAATTTTAGTAGCGTTGAAACTTTCTTTCCATTTTTTTGAATAAGGGGTGAAAACCGTGTAAGGTGTATTGTCACTTTTAAGAACATCATCTTTTTCAAAAATAACCTGATCTTTAAAATCAGAAAACTGAATATTATTTTTATTTAAAAAATCGGCTACTTCATCATCTCTTTTGATAGCCTGAGGTTCATAATCTCTGTTGCAGAAAACTGTATCAATCTCAAAATCTTCAGCAAGTTGTTTGAAAACTTCTAAAGGATTCCCGTAAAAAGTTTTTAGAGTGGTTTTATAATCTTTTAATTCATCATTAATTCCCGTCAATGCCTGATGAATATAATCTACCCTTCTGTCTGATTTATCGCTTAATTGATCGAGAATTTCTCTATCAAAGATAAATATCGGCAAAACTTTCAAATCAGATTTTAAGGAATAAAATAATGCGACATTATCTTCAAGTCTTAAATCTCTTCGGAACCAAAAAACATTAATTTTACTCATTTTACATTACAATAATTTAATTTACAATTATTAAGAATTCGCTGGATTCAGTTTGCTGAACTTTCAATTCTGAATGCAAAAATACAAATCTTAAACCATGAATTTAACTTAAGATATACAATCTATAATCCAAGCGACTTGCATTGAGGACAGTATATTTTAGTAAAATTAAATGGCTGAAAATCAACACATTTAAATTTTACTATGTGAAGAATTTAAAATATTTTTATAATAATCCTCTTAAATTAGGAATAAGACATGGATTTATCCTAATTTTGATTAATAATCCGTAAAATAAATATGTACAGCGGTATATTACTACAAAGATATTTATGATGAATATAAGAATTAAAGGTTCCGGCAGCTATACTCCTGAAAACGTGATGAGAAATGCCGATTTTACTGATCACGTGTTTTTGAATGAAGATGGTTTAGCCATCAAATTTCCTGAGTCTATTATTGGAAAATTTAAAGATATTACCGGGATTGAAGAGCGCAGGTATGCCGACTCTCAACATGTAACATCAGATCTGGCTTATTTCGCAGCCGAAAAAGCAATAGAAGATGCTGGTATTGACAGAGAAACGATTGATTATATCATTGTAGCACACAATTACGGAGACATTGAGAAAGGAAAAATTCAATCTGATACGGTTCCGAGTATTGCAACCCGTGTGAAAAATAAATTACGCATAAAAAACCCAAGCTGTGTTGCTTATGACTTATTGTTTGGCTGTCCGGGTTGGAACGAAGCGATGATTCACGCAAGCTCGTTTGTAAAAGCAGGTATTGCAAAACGTTGTCTGGTAATTGGTGCAGAAACTTTATCTAGAGTAACCGATCCTTACGATCGTGATTCTATGATTTACGCTGACGGTGCAGGTGCCGTTATTGTAGAAGCTACAGATGAAAATAACGGAATATTATCTCACGAAAGTGCTACTTATTCTTATGACGAAGCCAATTTTTTGTTTTTCGGAACTTCATATAAGCAAGATGACGAGTCTGACATCCGATATATAAAAATGAAAGGCAGAAAGATCTATGAATTTGCTTTAACGAAGGTTCCTTTGGCCATGAAATCTTGTCTTGAAAAGGCAGGAATTGACATAAAAGATTTAAAAAAGATCCTTATTCATCAGGCAAACGAAAAAATGGACGAAGCAATTATCGAAAGGTTCTACAGTCTGTATGATTTGGCAGTGCCTTCAGATATTATGCCGATGTCTATTCACAAATTTGGGAACAGCAGTGTGGCAACAATTCCTACATTGTATGATCTGATTATGAAAGGTGAGATGGATGAGCATTCTTTCAGTGAAGGCGACATCATTCTTTTTGCATCTGTTGGTGCAGGGATGAACATTAATGCATTTACTTACAGAGTTTAATTCAACTCCTTTTAATTAAAATAAATCATTCATTATCAAAACTTTTGGTAATGAATTTTTTTTATGCAAAAACACTCCTCTTCTTACTTCTAAGATAAATACTTCCGGTAACCATCACGAACAGAACTCCCACAATAAATCCACCAATCACATCTGTAAACCAATGTGCTCCCAAATATATCCTAGAAACCGCTCCTAAAACAATCATTGCCAGACAAACCAAGCTGATAATGATTTTTAAGGATAATTTCAAAATATTAGAGAACAAAGCAATGACAATAAGAGTTCCAAAAAAGGCTGTATAAAACAAAACATGGCCGCTGGGGAAGCTCTGATGATGCGTTTCTTCTACAATTCTCACAAAATCTGTAGTTGGTCTCGGACGATCTATCAATATTTTTAAAACATAACTTACGCCACCAGACATTAAACAAGAAAATGTAAAAAGTGCTTCTTTTTTATAACTAAACAGTAAGAATATCAACGCAAACGCTGGCACTATTGCTGCTGCTACGTAAACCGTTCCGAGCCAGCTAAAGCCTTTCATCAAAATATCTAAAATCTCACTCTGATCTTCCTGAAGTTCCTGAGAAACCAAAAGATCCCAAGATTTTGGAGAAGAATCTACAACATAAAAGCTTAAAAGGAGAAATACAATGATAAAAAATAGAGTAAAACACAAAAAGAGCTTCTTCTTTTTATCATTGAAAAATCTCAAGAAACTGCTTTGAGTGCTATCATTTTTACTTTCCATACTTTTGCTGAATTTGAATTGAAATGAGAATTTTGAATTGCAAATTTGATGCAAATCTTTAGAAACTAATATATCTTGAGACTCAATATCAATTTAATGATAAGATTTAGTGTTTTTTAGATTATTAAAAAGAGAAAATTAAAGTATATTTAAAATCTTAAAATGAAAAACCCAATTGCTAAAATTATAGGTTCAGGTATTCTTGCTAGTTTTTTAGCCGGAACTATTTTCATGATCGGATTTTTGATCTTCATTGATATGAAAACTCCAAATCATTATGAAGACGGCACACCTAAAATGAATTGTTTTGGAGGATTGCAATATGGCATTGCGATAGGAATTCAAATTCTCGTGATTTTTGCAAATTTACTTGCTTTTTTAAATCTGTTTAAATCAGTCAGAGAAAATAAATATTTATCATTTCTTGCATTCTTCGGCATTCATTTTTTGTACCTGATTCTTATCATCGTAAGTCTTTCCGAATTTTCAGGTGAAGAGCTTTTAATTATTATTCCTTGGGTTAACTGGCTGGTTTGGGGATATTATTATTTTAAATTCAGAAATATGATATCTATCAAATTTTAAGATTCTAAATTTTTTTACAGTTCTACATTTCTATATGAACAATACATTTTGTGACAATAATCAAATCGAAGTAGTTTCTACTTTTTCTGAGCTTGTAAATACCAATTTTCAGGGAAATGTGAATGCGATTTGTTTGGAAAGAAATTTAGTAGGTGATTTTAAAGAAATCGTTTCTAAGCTTCAACTAAAAGACAATATTACAGAAGTTTACCGTGAAGATCTTTTAGCATTACAATTGACAGAGAATGGTTCTATAGCAAGAGAAATCATTTTAAATGATTTACAGTCACTAACTGATTTTGGAGCATTGCCTTCACTCAATTTATTGAAAAACTATGAGCGTGATGATGAGTTTGATTTCATTTCTACAGACGTCTATTCTTTTCATGTAGATCGTTCTCCTATTGGTACCAGCACATTTTTATGTACTTATTATGGAGCTTCAAGTGATATTTTACCCAATGATCAGGCTAAACAAAAAATCCTGATTCCTGAAATTCGGGAAAAGCTTAAAGAATTACACAATGGCTCGGATGCGGATTTTGAAGCCTTTTTGAAAGATAACTATTTTGATTTGCATTATCAACCCACACCTGATGCTCAGCCAACAAATTTAGGATTGGGTCATCTGTGGAGATTGTCAGTTGATCATCCTGAGCAGCAAGTTTTACCATGTATTCATCGGGCACCTGTAGAAAATGATGGTGAATATCGGTTGCTTTTGATCTGTTAGGTTTTTTGTATTCTACTTTCCGATACAGTATCTATAGAAGTGTTTATTAATGGTGGTTTACATAGATCGAGGTGTACAAAAGTGGTACAAGATTAAGATGCTGCAACATCTTTTTTTTCTACTTTTCCGCACGAATCTCGTCGCATTAAATACTTACAAATCAATGTCTTATATTTTTTACACATAAATTTAAAAATACATTTGTACTACTTTAGTACACCTCTAACCCTATAAAATACTGTAAATTAAACAATTAACAATTCCCGACTGCATTGGTGATAATTGATAGATTTCGCCTGTACACCTCAAATTCTATCCACTTTTAGGACGAAGTTGAGATTAGAATTCTAAGAAGAATAGCCGAAATTTTGTACTAAAATTTCTTAATCTATTATGAATTATCAAAAATGAAAGAAGTTAAATTAAAGAACAAATTCACTTATATATTTATTTCTGTGCTTTCTATCTTCATTTTATTATTCCTTGGTTTTAAATCGGTTTTTCCTATGATTTTAGTATATCATCAATAGAATTAAAATTTTGTTCCTTCGGTTTTAAAACATCAACACTTCTTCTAATACACCGACAACTTAAATCATTTTTTAAAATGAGAATAAGCAGTTTAAAATGTACCTAGAGTTTGTACAGGATGAAGCAATCTCTCTACAAAACCTGCCTAAATTCAGATGCATTTGCAGTCTTCTTTAAAGTAATATACTAATCAGTTTTTTAAGAATAAATAACATAATAGTATTATTTGTGTGATTATTTACCGATAAATAACCTTATTGTGTTACATAACTTTATTTTTTGATTAAGTATTTTTTACAAATAAGAACAAAGAACTAGATTCGAGATAATCTCAATTAAAATACTCTAGCAGTATATATACTTTTTTGAACTGGCTTTTCAAAGGCATTTTTTCAGACATATCATTTTACTATTACTAGGCATAAAACAAAAACACTTTAAAAACTTATTTTTTTAAAGTGTTTTTTGCTGCTTTGATATTGTAGATGCAATGCGTACGGGACTTGCTATTTTTTCAAAAAAGCCTATCCATAAGCTTTATATTGTTCTCTTGTTTAGAAGGTCACCGAATAGGTCGCTTTTTTAAACAATCTAGAGATCGTCGTTTTTACTGGTGAAAATATAGCTCATTTTTAATTATATCCAAATATTCAATTCATTTTTTTAACACACAAGATGCAATTAACAGATAATCAATTCGATTTATTTGCCCCACTCCCCTTGACATAATGATGTAATTTTGACATCTTGCACTTTATTAAGACAAAAATAAAATTACTGAATATATTCATCAGATTAAAACAACAAAAGGTGCTTAATTAAATCTGAAAACACCTAGCTGATTTGAACTAAAAATGGGTGATTAAATACTGAAATTAAATTATGCCAATATATCTTTTACAAAATCAACTGCAATTTCTATTCTATCTTTTTCATCATTTTCTATTAGAAAATATGTGTTATTTTTTTCGCTGAGATCATATTTCTCAATAATTTCAATATCTATAATGAAGTCATCTATCGGATTGATTGTCCAGCCTGAACTGCTACATTTTATTCTAATCTTTTTATCAACTCGTATATAACTCAAACCAGTAAACCTTCCCCAATAAAGAGTTACTTTTTCATTCCCTCTAAACATCAACTTTAATGCTGTCAAATAAGGATTCAAATGATAAGAATGTAATGGTTGTTTACCCGAATTACCTAGATTATTTATATCAAAACCATCATCCTTCCATGTAAAAACATTTAGATCTCGATATGGATTATCCGTAATTCCTTGGTACTTCACAAAATAATAATGCCAGTCTTTCTCTTCCTCTATAAAAGCATCAATCAAACTTTGCAATTTTTCTGTAGTGTCATTTCCTTTTGAATTATAAAATTCAGTTAGAAATTTATCTAATACACTTGAGACTTGAATTCTTTCCTCTTTATCTCCTGTTGTCAAGATTCTATTCCAGAAACCATTACTTCCAAAAAACCAGATCTCTCCTAATGAGGAGTAATCGTGTGTCATCACAGAATAGTCACCAATTGATAGAAAGGAACGAATTATTAATGAATCTGGAATATTACCATTCCAAATTTTTAAGAAGGCATCCATTTTTTCGACAATATCAGGAGAGTTTAATTTAAAATTGGAAAGATTACCTTGTAGCTCAAGATGTTCTTCCAATGTGTGGATATGTGCTTTTAGATCTGAATTTTTTACAATGAAGGTTGCTTTTACTTTTTCGTTTGCAATATTCTCTCTAGTAAATCCACTAAATTCTTTTTCAGAAAGAATAGTATAGACAGATTGATTATTTGTGGAGCTAAGTTCTTCTACAAAAGCATCTATAAATTTGCAGTATTCTGAAACATTCGGTAAACGTAGATTCGTAGTGTACTCAATACGTTTGGATTGATTTGTCTGTCTTACGGTAAGCAACAGATTTCGGACTATACGTATAAAGTCTTTCAACTGATTGTTAACCGACTGAATTTTCATTTTATGACATATTTTCAATACTGCATAGAAAATAGTTTTGTCCTTGACATCAAAACCAATATTTGTGATTGATCTTAAAAAATAATCATTGGTGGCTTCATCAAATGTTGATAAATCTTTAAAAAGCTCATCAAAAAATGATTCAACATCATTTAAAGAGGAAAGAAAATCTAGAGAATCGAAGAGGAAATCAATATTTTCTTTTTTACTGAAAACATTATTTAAAAATTCAAAATCATTCTTTGCATCTGCACTCAACGCATCGGGATTTTCTCTAAAAAAAAGAAACTCTGCCACAAAATTGATAAATCTATAAATTGAGGTGTCGATTTTGTTGACTGTCTTACTTCTATAATTCCAAAACAAATCCATCCAGATAGAATCTATCTTAAAAGCAAAGTATTGCTGATAGCTTACCGATGTGTTTCCATACTCTCTTGTAAGGTTTTCGTAATCAGTCTGTTTGGACGCCAATAGTCCAGCAAACTGAGCTTTGAAATTTTCGAAAGGAGTCAAGGGCTTTCCCCGTGAATTCATCTTAATATATAGTTCATCCGTTAGTTTGAATTCGTTAGACTTTATATCAATGAAATCAAATGTTATTTTATCGTTCTCAGTAAGATTCTCCCATGCAAAGGTTGTGGTACTGAATTCCTCCTGCAAAGTATCTAACATATTGAGCATTGCTTTAACTGTCGGATCGTCACTCCAAGAAGCCATAAACCATGGCGCATCAGTTATACTTTGGCTTAAAGTACAATTGTCACCAATCTTTAGAGACTTGTTTATAAGAGCATAACAAAAACGTTTCGAAGATACTCTGGTTTCATAAGTAAACTTTGATAAATACTTCTTAACCTCTTGATCCAATTCATCATCAATTCTTGGAGCAAACAACCAATGTGTAAGCCATAGTGTAGTTAGTCTCTGTTGGCCATCCAATGGAACAAATACTTCCTCGGTAGCTCCAACTTTTTCAGTATATCCATAAATAAAATCTAGATTCAATTTATTTTCATCTTCTAAAAGCGTTTGTTTTATTTTATTTACAAAACCTTTACGAAGTTCAACCTCGCTTTCACGCCCTTGAGCGTAATCCCGCTGGATTTGAGGAATCATAACTTTGTAGGTTTCCAATAAATATTTTAGGGTGTATGACATAGGTTAATTTTCAATAATAGCATTAATAAATTTATCATATACTTGGCGAATGCTTCCAAAATAATCCTTTCTGTCTTCAACAGTCCAGTAAGCATTGTTAACCGGATAAGATGTATAAGCTTTGAGAAAAGCATTTCTTGTACAAAAAGGAATATAATGTCCTTTCACTTCTATTTCTTTGATGATCTCTCGCTTTACGTCAAATACAGAATTATTTAACTTGCTGTTTGTCACAGCATCCACCAAACAAAGATTATTAATAGAATGTCTGCTTTGCTCACTTGCACCGGAAATTTTGTTTACTTCATTATAAACATCCGTTACAATAGATTCAAAATCCTCTCTGTCTATATCATCGGCACTAAGCAACTCATTCATTCTGTCCAATAGCGTGCTAAAATCATAATTAGTCATCCTCTGCAAAGACTTAATATGATCACTAAGCCAAGTTTGTTGGTTAGCTCTGTTAGTAATTTGTTCTGAATTCTGTGCATGTATATGCTCTAAACTCCATTTTTCCTTCTTCTTTGTTGTTTTATAAAGATTAAAAGGAAAACGCGCTTTTTCTTTATCGCTCAGCAATGACGCATAGACATTATGAAAAAGTAGAATTTTTTGAATTTCTTGCCGGTCGTGACTCTGCTGATCCTCGTTTTCGTAATTTAAATCTTCCAATTTAACCTTATATTTATTTCCATCAGAATCTTTACGTATTTTATCAATCAAAAGTATTTTTCCAATTTCACTTTCCAAATATTCAATAAATTTACTTTTACCAAGCTTAGATGATTCATTAATGAGGTTATCTATTATATTGTAATTCCTGCTGGCTATCAAAAACCCGATGTAATGAAAAAGAGTTCTGCTTCTATACCACTCTTTAAAATATTCAAAATAGCTATTTACCTGATTCCAAATAATTTCAACAGCTTTAATCCTATGAATTTCTTCATTCTCTAACATATCTTGCAAGTATTCCGATAAAATAAGGAAGGTTGCGTGTTTCAGTGGTCTGGTAGCAAAATATTTTTTTTCTTGTTGAATCTTATCTGCAATAAGATCAAAAATGAATTCAATATGCGTGGGTTTACGATTATTACTGTTGCTCAAAAAATACCAAAATTCTTCATTTTGTAATGTATATTCAATATTATCCCACTCAGTAGCAATTTCAAATAAACGCATTTTCGTGAATTTGATCTCGTCTGAATCATACTTGTCACTTTGAAGTAGCAAGGCCTTTATAAGTTCAGCATCCGTCAAAGGGATTTTGCCGATATTTAACCGAATGAATACTTCAATCGGATTGGTTTCATGTGGGACTTCGTAACGTATAAAGCGAATATTTCGGTTGCTCTTGCTTACATCATCCATTAAAATTGGAACAAGCTTACCTTTTGCTCCTCGATGTTTTTCATCTTTAAACCACATATCAATTGCTTGGTAAGCTTTACAGATGTGATAAAAATCAATATTGCTTTCATCAATATTTGCAACAAATTTTTTGCTGCTCAAAAATTGTTCACAATTTTTACGAGTTTCATAATTCAATGTAAATAGTGATTGATGATAATTATCCTCTTTTATCTTATCCTCTAAATAAACTAACAAAAGATATAGGGTTGTGAGCCGTTGTTGTCCATCTAGTACATCATATCCACTGATATCATTCTTTTTTAAAACTATTGGTTGGAGACAATAGAATTCTCCTTTATTTGAAGTCTTTTCAAAATTCCAGAGATCATCAAGCAGTTCATTAACTTCTTGCTCCTCCCATCTATAGCCCCTTTGATAGTGGGGAATATGAAAAGTCTGATTAAAAAAATCTATTAGCGGTGTGGTTTTACTCATTTTTAAATTGTTATCAGTTTACTCGTTGTAGCACCTATCTTCATGGTTTAAGGACAAATTTAGTTATATATTTCAGCTTATTGCAATTCCTGAAATAGATTGATGATTTGGTTGTTATTTATCATTATATGTTTACAAGGTTCGATCATTTGAGAGAATATCAAATAAGGTCGAACTTCAAAAATATTAAAATAAATATTTCGTTGATTACGGATTTCCGTAATGCGAATAATAAGTTTAGATTTTTCTAATTAAATACTCTTCGGTCAATAAATGAAAAAGATCTGTAAATTTTAAAAATTTATCTTTTCCTGTGAACTTCTGATACTTTAAGTAAATCCAGATCTTTATTTTGACTTAATATTAGGTCGGAAGAATGTTCATATTCAGCACTTTTAATAGAATTTACCTTCGTTACAGTATTATATAAAACATTGTTCTCAGTAGCTCGTTCCTTGACATAGTCTTGATGTTGACTAATTTTCATTTGTTCATCTTTTTCAATTTTATATTGAACTACTAAATTTTCTCTAACTGCTGGAAGTTCTTCCAGCTTTTTATCCAGTTCTGCAATTTTATTTTCAGTGGTTTTGGTTTGATATTCAATTTGAGTAACATCTATTCCTTTCTGAGCTAAATTTTCAATAACTTCTTGTACTTGAACTTTATGTAGGTCGATTGTTTTTCGATAAGATGGCAGTTGGGTTGCCCAATATTCAGCATTTCCATCGCCATTTTTTGAATAGCCTTCAATTCTATTATATGAATGCTCAGCTTTGGTTACTAATTCTTGAACTTTCAAAACATCTTCGTATTTTCTCAATACAAAAGCACTATCTGCGAGATGCTTGTTTCTCTCACTTTCAATCCTTTTTTTCAATAATTCGATTTCAATGTTGGCTCTGGTTTCCGGATTGGTAATGATGGAGGTTTTTAACTCCTGCGTGCTAATATCAGATATGTCCAAAACATCGGCTCCTTTTTTCATCGCTTCTAGGTATCTTGCCTGTTTGGATTGCAGTTTTTGAAGCATAAACACATCGATACTATCATTGGTCAGCATAAAATTGATTCTCACATTTTCGTTTATATTTCCTTGTCTCCACGCTCGTCCTTCCACCTGTCGCAAAGAAGTAAAATTATAGGGTAATGTAAGCATATATACATCCGTAGTATTTTCCTGAAGGTTCATTCCTTCCTGAATGGCTTCGCTTCCGATAACCACTTTTATTTTTCCTTCATTAAAATCATTTTGAATAGAAATTCTTTGATTTTTATTGGTCGTTCCAGTAATAATTCCGATTTCTTCAGGTTTATAACCTACTTCATTAATAAGATATTCTTTTAATTTCGGAAATTGAGCAACCGCCAATTCAGAATAAATAATTTGTCCGGATTCCGGAATGTCTTTTTTATTTTGATGAATTAAATCCATCGTCCGTTTCAGCTTGGAAGAATTTTCTACGAATTCTTTTACTGAAGGTTCTTCTCCATCATAATATGGTGATAGGTTCGGCGAAATTGCAATAAGTCGGGCATTGAGAATATGAGTAAGAATTGCTCCCTTTTCAGTTTCGCTGAAATTTTCATTGAGCAAGTCATATTGTTCTCTTGTCAGATCATTCTGCTCAATTTTATACTCTTTGTTGATCTTGTTGGGACGAATCAATTCGGGATTGTCTTCTTCTCCTTTTATATCAATGAATTCCGAAAGTAATTGCTGAAACAAAGAATTATTTTTAAACCTCCGAACATTTGCTTTAAATTTAACATCGCCTTTTGCATCAATTTCCATATCATTGTCCGCTTCCATAAAGGTCTCGAAGAATGTATTCACATTAAAATATCCTGATTCTTCTAATCTTTTATTTGCTATTAAAGAAAGAATGGAATAATATTCCAAAGGCTTGTTGGTAAAAGGCGTTGCGGAAAGCAAGGTTACATTTCTTCCGTCATTTTTGTCTTGAATGTACTGAGCTGCCATCCAGGTATTGATTCCCAATTTGGAAGTCTGTTGGTTTTGACTTCTGAAATCGGAAGCAAATCTTCGGTCTTCAATTTTTACTTTTCCTACAATATGATTGGCATTGTGAACTTCGTCGAAGGTCAAATGGTCGAATCCAAAATCTTCCCAATCATAGATTTTACCACGCTTCATTTTTCCCTCGATCTCCTTTTCTTTCTGAAGTTCAATTTGGAGGTCTCTTTCTGTATTGGTAACGCCTTTCATTTCGCTTGTAGAAATGTAGTTGAATTTTGAAGAAAGTTCTTCGGTTATTTCTGATGAAAACCCGATATTATTAAAGCCCTCATAAGTAACGATGGTAATTTCTCCGTCTTTGTTGTTAAATTTTGAAAGGTCATAATCTTTCCCCAAGTTCCCTAAAACATTGACTTTAGCATTGGGAATGGTTTCAAATATCGTTTCCACCCATTGTTTCAAAATACTATCATTCGGAACTACGATGATTGGTCTTTTCGCATTTCCTCGCTCCATTGCTTCGTGCATAGATAGGATTCCTGATAATGTTTTACCAAAACCCACTTCGTGCGCTAAGAGCCCTACTCCTTTTGTGATCTGTCTTCCGATTCCTGCTTTCTGAACTTCGGTCAAACGCAATTCCTGACCTTTGAAATGCAGATAGATTCTTGAAAATAATGGGAATTTAGAATAATCCGGAACGTGAATGTTATTGTAATTGCGGTTAAAATCTTTTACGAAACGAGTTCTAATATCTTCGGAAAGTTCTTCCCTAACAAACTTGTAGAACAAATCATTCGCAGCAGCTTTTCGTCTTTCTCTGACTAACGCATTTCTCTCTTTATCGCTTCCTGTAACCGTTTCGTTATCTACAAAGCTCCGCACTTCCCAAGCTGAAGAACCCGCAAAGGCTTCACTTGACAAAGTGCCTACAAAATCTTTGAATCTTTCGGCAAGATTGTAATCTACGATGACTGGTTCGGTACGTTTTGTAATATGATTATATTGGTCTTTTTCTGTTTGACCTAGCTCAAATTTATGTACGAACTCGTGGTTCGGACTGATATAAATCTCATCCAGCGATTTCGCTTTTGGTAGGACATTTTCTAATAATGCTTTTTGTTTTTCGTATTGGTTTTCTGTTCCTCCGAATGCATTTGTATCAGAAAAATCCCGCTCCAATTGTTCCAGTTTCGCGTAAACATTTCCTTCGGTGTAATAAAAATCGTGAACCCAGTTTCCATCAATGAAGTTGGCAAATTGATAATGCTTTTCGCGATTATTTAATGTACCGTCATAATTGCTATCTCTAAACGCTTCAATTTGTTCCTTGCTAATATCAGAACTGTTTTGTAATGAAGTATTGACAATTTTATCTTGCTTGGAGAATTGATATTTTAAAACACCTTTTTTGAGTTCGGGTTTTGACTGAATTTTATACTCGTTCTGATTTTTTGTATTGTGAATAGAAATAATCCTATCACTTTTTTCACTAAGTTCCTTTAATTTTTCCTCCGAAAATGATGCTGGTTTTGTGATCAGATCTTCTTGCAGCTTTTCATACTTGCTTATTTCAGTCGTAATTGTTGGAGATTTAAACTTGATGTTATTGAGTTTAGAAAGTACCAGTTCAATTTTTTCTTGAGTTTCTGTTACATTTACTTCATTTTCATTGTGGTTTTCAATCCTCGCAGAATCGTCGATTATTGCATTTCCTTTGGGTAAAGAAACTGTATGTTCATCCTCTAAAACCAAATCTTCAAACAGATTTCCGATCCGTTGGGTTTCTTTCTTATTTTCAAACTGTTCAATCTTAAATAAAGCTTCATCTAAATTTCCGTGAATATATTTTTCTAATCGACCGAAACGGTTGGTTTTTTCTCGGGTTTCACCCAAAATTCTTGCTGGGTTATTATCGAAATAGTTAGAAATATCAGTAGAGATATTTTGAGTGTTTTTTCTTAGAATGATAATGTCGGTTCCGATTTGTGTTCCTGCAAAAGCGCCATTGGGTAAACGGAAACCTTCCAAAACACTAACATTTTGTAAATTCTTTTGTCGGTTGAGCCAACCTGATGGTAGAACCATCGCCAAAACGCCGTTGGGTTTCAAAGAATCTAATGACCGTTTAACAAAATAATCTTCATACTTTGAAATTTGCGGTTCTTCGCCCAATCCCTTGTAAAATCCTCGATGTTCGCCATAGGGCGGATTTCCAATTACCAAATCGTATTGCTGAGAAAAGTCCTTTTTGTTTCCTTTCTCATCAATGAATTCAGTTTCAAACGAACGAAGATTGATGTCAGCTTCGGGATGCAGAATCTTGGCAATTTTTGCGGTGGAGTCGTTGATTTCAAATGCTGTAATTTTAGAATTTACAGGTAATTCGTGAGTAGCATAGATGAAATTTCCAGTTCCGACGCTGGGTTCTAAAACGGAAATTTCTTTTTGGGTTTTGAAATGGTCTTTGATTAAATTGCGAACCGCATCGACAATATTATCCTGCGTGTAGTATTCATCTAAAATCCCTCTGCCTTCTTTTGCGGTTCCGCCACTTTGGAATTGATTGCAGATTTCTTTTAAATCATTCGTGACTTTCAGATTTTCTTTGAGAATAATCTTGTGATTCTCGGAAACAAAACAAGCTGCAGAAACTACTTCCGCAACTTGTTCATTGGACAGTTTTTGTCCTTTATATTTTGAAATAAGAGCATCTAACTCTACATTATTTGTTGACTCCTCACTTATCTCGGAAAGTCCTCCATCGGTTCTTCTTCTATCGGATACAGTTCTCCCGGGTACGATTCCGCCCACGGAACGTCCTTGAGTCTCTCCAACATTATTCTGTTGTGAGTTGTCAGAGGATCCTCTTCCTCGGTCTCGTTTTCCCAAATTGCTCCGCTCTGTGCCTGCAAGTCCATTTCCAGCATTGTTGCTGCCCACTGCTTGTCCGCTTTCGTAACTTCCGTTTTGCTCGGATTGGATCTTAGGGCTAAGTTCTCCAGAGTTGTGTTCAGGTGTTCCGTTTCCCACTTGCTGAGAATCGGACGTTCTTCCGGATTCAATTGCATTGCTTTCATTTTCAGAAATTTTTGGTTCAACTAAATTAGTATTTTTATCTTGACGATTGAGTTTATTGTCTAAATATTCGCTTAAGTCTTGATTCCTGTTTTCAGAGATTTCATACAATGGACGAACGTCTTTGATATTTTTGCCACTAAATTCTGTAAGAATTTTCCTGGTTATTGCATTTCCCGTTCTGTCCCCGGTAAGACAAAGAAACATTTTACCATCATAATTCTGATATCTATTGAGGAACTTTTTGCTATTTGAAACGGAATTAAGCGTAATCAATGTTCTATTATTGACTTGCTTATTCAATTGAATAAGCTCCAAGAATGAAAGCGTATCCTTACTGTTTGTGAAAACAATAAGTTCCTTTTTATTTCCTTCAACTACAGAAATGTCATCATTTATCTCATTAAAAAAATCTTCATCTTTCACTTTTTTCTGTTTTTTATGAAGTGGTTAAATTCAAAAATTTCTTTGGCTTCACTGTCCCAGTTCTTTCTTGATATTAATTGAAGCGTCACGAATATGTCCGTCTTTTTATTGTAAGAATCAATCCTTTCAAGCCTACCTTGGTAGTCCTTTTCCACGTGTTTGTAAATAGAGTACGGTAAAATAGTATCCGTTGGATAAATGTAAAACCGGGTGTACATCCAAGGTGAGTTGACTTCAAATCGTTTGTATTTTTTCTTAAACAAAACCGTATCACTCATATTTTTTCTGTTTCTGTAATTGGGGATTTTTTCCTGAGAAAACAATGTCCCTCCTTTTTTCTCTTCAACCGAAAGCGGCTTTTGTTTCTTTAGGATGTCTGACAGAATAATTTTGCCGGGATTTTCATTTTCAATGGTATAGCACAATGAATCTTTAATGAAATAAATCTGTTGGGTTATTTCGGGAGCATCAGCATCCGGAATCCTTTCTATAATAGAATCTCCCGAATAATTAAGGCTTGACAAATGAAAACTTTGGATTTTATCCAGATTTTTGGAAACATCAAAATATACATTGGAGACAACATCGATTCCTCCTTTTTCGGATTTGATTTCTTTGTGGCAGGAATTGCTTACAAAAAGAAAAAATAAGCTGGGTAGTATTAAAAGTTTTTTCATAGATATAGGGTTTAAAAAAGCGGCAGCCTAATTAATTTGACTTACCGCTGGGAAATAAATGATTGGTTGTCAGTGATCTATCGTTTAATACTTTGTTCTTTCACGTTATTTTTTTCGTGCTTGTTGTCTTGTTCCAAACCTTCTAAAGGCTTGTTGGTATTGATTCTGTTCATATCCTGATCATACAGACTTAGATTTTTATACTGAGGATTCAGCACCGCTTTGCCTTCTATGACTTTATCATCCAATTCAAATTTTACCTTGACAATATTTCCTTTTTCCAAAGATTTTATGGTACTTTCCTTCCATTCAGGCTTATCGAATATCAGATTGGATTTTTCTACGATCTGAGCCGTATCAACACCATAATTTTTGTAAAAATTCTGGAAGTTATAATTTCCATTTTCAGTTTTTGGTTCATTGAAGTTGAACTGTACAAATGCAGGCTCCTTCTGTTCGGTTTTGGGGTTTTGAAATTCAATTTTTACGGCACGGCCTTCCAACAAGTTGACTGCCTCTTTAGCGGTAAATGTATTTTCTCTGTTTACCGGAAAATTGTGATGAATACTTTCATCTTTCTCATTCTTCAGAATTGCATGATAAGAATTGAGAAATACGCCGCCGCGATCGTCTTTGTAGTACAACTTGAAAAGTTTGTGCGTACAAAGACACATCTTGCTAAAAAGAATCTCCATTTTTTTTTGGAGTTCTGAAATAGAATTTTAGAGGGATTTATAATATTGATAATCAATAAAATCCATAATTATCAATTTAGTTTTGCTACAAAAAGAAAAAAATGAAAATGTTGGAATAAAAGATTTTAACCCGTATTATTTTTATGCAGGTCGGGAGCAAACCTGTACTTATTTTATGTAGGTTATAGAAGGATCTGCATCTATTTTATGCAGGTTCAAAAAAGACAAATTTTGTATTTTGTTCACAAAGGCTTACGCTATATTCTTTTTACTCAGGTTTATAAACCGACTTAAATATTTTTCCTAGGGATTAGATTACAACTGTGCTTATTTTATACAGGTTACTGAATGAACTTATATTTGTTTATACCGGTAGGATAATAAATCTATCGTTTCTTTAAGCAGATAAAAATGAATATCTCTTTTATAATAGTCTGATTTGATGAAAAACACGAACATATGTAGGAAACCCTTTATCTTATGCTTTTTTATTCCTATTTGATGACAAGTATAATGATAAAAATATTGCAAATAAATATCCCTTGGTTAAGGAGAAGTATGATAAATTGGATGAAAAGAGAAAGTTTGAAATTGATTTTAATTATCTCCTATCATTTAAGTAATTGTAAAACTGATGATATATTATTCTACCGAGAATTATTATCAGTATTTCTTGACCACCAAAAATCCTCCAGTTTCCAAGTATGATTTCTAAGTTCGTGGACTAAATCCTTTAATTCGTCAGAGTAATCAGTTTGTCCAAGCTTCATTTCAATTTCAGTCTGTATTGTCCAAAGAGACCTGCTCAAATAATTGATATGCTTTTTTAGCTCATTCATTCTATCATAGGAAATCTCAGAATCATTGCCGAAATTAAAATCCTCCGAATTAGAACAATTATTTGATAAATAATATTCGTCATCATTATCATCACTCTTTATGAAGCCCAGCCTGAGCGCCACTTTTTCGGAAGCTGTAAAATGATCTTTATCCATTTCAGCTTCGTTAATCGTTATTCTCTGTTCTTCTCTCATTAAAAACAAATGAGGAATAATGGTTTGCTTTAAGGAATTTGTCAAATGTCCCATTCCCCGATATTCCGGTAGTACAAACCAATGTAAATCTCTTACCATATCGTATACAATGGCTACAAAAACGTTCTCTGCATTTTTTATCAGATAAAAATTGTCAGGTCCATCAGAAGAAGTTACACTATCTGTCAATTTGGGTATATCATCCCATATTTTGGCAAAATCCACATTTGAACTTAGAGGTCTACGATAAATAAGACTAGATATTTGGTTATTTTCATTTAATCCTTCAAGCAAAGATTGTAGTGATTCATTTGTCATTTTTTACTTATTGGTTTAGCTAAAAGACCTACCACTCTATTTCATATATTTTATCATCATCACTTAATTCCAGATCTTCTATGTTACAATTATACTTTTTTGCCTCCGACTGAAGAAAATTTAGTAGGTCATTATACTCTTCTGAAGAATATATAGAAACTTTCATTAAATCTGGTAATTTTCTAAAGGAATTCTTACCGCCGTTCATTTCAAAAAATGACGCATTAATATGTCTCATAAACAGATACAAATATTCGTTCCCTGCATTTACAGCACCATTGAGATAAGGTAAGAGCTTTTTGGTTCCGGCAGAATCATAATTTTCCATCGCCAATTCTATCCAGTATTCGAGATGTAGGAACGTGGCAATATCTGCTTTATTACTATCGACCATTCTCATATTGTATCTTAGTGCAACAATTGAAAAAACAATATGCGGCCAGGAAATTTTGAACCCGACATAAGGAATTTCTTCGATGGAATAATGGCTATGATCTTTTGTTAACCTGCTTCCGTAGGATGCTTTTCGTATCTCATACGAAAAACTGCTGATCAATTTGTTTTTGTCTTCGTAGCCTTTGATATGGTAGAAAGATTCGTTATTCCAGAATTTGGAAATAATTTCATAAAGGTATTCCAAATCATCACGGTTTCCCCATATCTCAATTCCTAATCCTTTTTTTGTCGGTACAGCATAAATCATTTACGATACTTTTGTTTTGAACAAATTTAATCAAGAAAATCTTTCTTTAAAAGTTTATTATTAGTTTTAGTGTTTAAATGTGAACCCGTAACCTCTTGTCAAAACCTAACTGTCAAAAGCTCGAAGATGTTTTTGAAATGAGATTGAAACGTAAGTAATAAATACTCGTCCAGCATTCACATAGCTTAAAGTATACTGAATCCTGTCCTACATTTGCAAGAGTAAATAGCAAAACGTCAGTTAGATGCGATTAGTCAGAAGGAATTTTACATTTAGGATGCGAAAAGTCAAGATAGCAAATATGCTTATCTAAATATTAGCAATACTTTCATAATACATAATACAAATATAAACAGATTTGTTTATATTTGTATTATGAAATCGCTGTTAAAATATAAAGGAATACATCCTGGAATCGTACTTGAGAGAGAACTTGAAAAGCGCTCGCTCAAAAAGCGTCCTTTCGCTATATCCATCGGTGAATCTGCACAGGCAATCAATAATATAACCAAAGGAAAAAGAAAGATTCCTGTTCCGCTGGCATTGAAGATCGAAAAGGAACTCGATCTGGAGGAAGGAAGCATCGTTGTCCTGCAAAGCTATTATGACATCAAGTTTGAAAAGGATAAAATGCAAGAAACACCGAATCTTTCAATCCTTCGCAGATCTCTGTTCTGGGATACTGATATCAATAAAATCGATTGGAACAGACAGCACAAGGCGGTTATAAACCGCATCTTTGAACGCGGCAATGATGATGAGAAAAATGAAACCATCCGTTTCTATGGAAAAAGAAAAGTCGAAAACGCATTAAAGTCAATGACTACACAACCAATGAGACTTCAAAGAAAATCACAATAATCAATATGTATTACAATACAGTAAACGATCTTCTGAAAAACAGCCTGCAAATTGTAATGGCATCCGAAACCTTTAAAGATTTCAGGCTTGTAGGGGGAACCTCTTTGAGCCTTCAATTGGGTCATCGTATGTCCATCGACATAGACCTGTTCAGTGATGCAGTTTACGGAAGTGTTGATTTTAAAGCAATAGACAACTTTCTCAGATTGGCATTTACCTATGTGGATAATTTCAGTGATCTTGAACCAGCAATGGGAAAATCGTATCTAATCGGCACTGATAAATATAATGCGGTAAAACTTGATATATATTATACCGACAGCTTCATAAGGCCTGCAATAATAGATGATGAAATAAGGTTAGCAACGATTGAAGAGATCATCGCAATGAAAATAGATGTTGTCCAGAGAGGTGGTCGTAAAAAAGACTTTTGGGATCTGCACGAATGCCTTCCTACTTTTGGGATTGGAAAAATGCTGGAGCTTCACGAAGAACGATACCAATATGGCCACGAAAAAGATTTAATTTTAAAAAATTTGATCGACTTTACATATGCAGACGATGATTTTGACCCGATCTGCCTTCAGGGGAAATATTGGGAGTTTATCAAAGAAGATATTGAAGAGGCAGTCAAAAATTATCAGAAATCATAATTTTTCATTGAAATTACAGAACCACTCATTCAAATCATTAAACCCGCTATAAAATAAAGAGCAGTCTTCCACATTATCGTAATTATTTTGAATGATTTCTTTTGTAACTTTCCCATTAGCATCATTATCAAGGAAAAGAGAAACTTTATGGTAATCCTTTAGTCTGTCCTTCACTTTAAAAAGCATCGCGGTGGAATTAAGTATCAAATAATCTGAAATTGAATTTTCCGCTTTGTCAATATTCCTATAAGATAAATAATCGAAAAAGCCTTCAAAGATTAAAACTTCATTTTTAGGATTCAGTTCATTTTTAATCCAAGTGACCTCCTTCTGACCCAAACAGATTTTAGCATATTTACTTCTGATTTCATAACCACCCGAATCATTTAGAAAGCCGATTCCAAAGAATTTTTTATCATTCAGTTCATAATTAATTTCTTTCACTAAATGTCTTTGTTCATAAACTTTCCTGGTTTTTAAATATTGAATTAGTGCGGGATGTTTGACATCACTTACCTGAATAATATAATAATTTTTTTCTTGTCCAGTATCTTGAACATTTTTGTCATTCACCATTGCGTAGTCGAATCTTGAAAGATATTTCAAAGCATCGGATACGGAACATTTGTTTATTATCTGAACAATTGAAATTACATCATAGCTCTTCCCTGTCCCGAAATCAAACGCTTTGTTTTTGATGTAGTCAACCGACAAGCTGGGAATTTTTTCTTCTCTGTCCAAAGCAAAATAGAAAGCCGTTTTCTGGTTTTGCTTCACAGGAAAAAGATTGAAAGATTCCAGTAGCAATCTGATACTAACTTTTTCTTTTATTTTTTCGCAATTCATTTTTTTTCTTTTAAAGCAATTTTTTCTTCATTATACTTTTAGATAAAAAAAAGACTTTTTATTCTTTTAAATATCCTTTTAATGTTGAGCCGGATCACCTTATAGAAGGGATTTTGCAAATGTTTTCGAATGAGCGCAATTCCGAAGGAGAGACGACTGCAAGTCCGAAAATTAAATGAGTGCAAGTCCGAAAAACCTCTTGTTTTGGAATGAGCGCAAATCCGAATTGAATCTTCGCCATTCAATCATTATTAAAAAAGACCATACATTACAAAGTTTTTCAATTTCAAAAGAGCGCAATTCCGAAAACTCAGTCATAAAATTTCGCATTTTAACTATCCTTTAACTTCAGCGACCGCAATTCCGAATAAGGGATGAGTGCAATTCCGAAATGCAGATGAGTGCAATTCCGACTTCAGATAATAACAGGATAACCGTTTGGAAGCAGTGTGCCCATTTTCGTTTTCATATATAACATAATGATGATGTCCTGCATTTCATTCAAAAATACTTTCGCTTGGTATTCCGTAGATTTTATTCCCTTTAATCTGCTTATTCTTATAAATTCCGTGAAAGCTCTTTCGATAAGTTCCCGGGTTTGCGTAATATGTCTGTACTGATAAGAAAACTGCGTCATTTCCTGCTCCTGCAGGCCGTATCTTTTTCTAAAATATCTTAATCTTCGGGTAACTTCAAGCTGCTCCCTATTATTTGATGACAGATCTATATCTGCAATCTTTCTTGTCTGATAAGGAGCTATAAATATCGAATCACCTTTATACCTGTAATTGAACGACAGATTATTGTGCCGGTTCAGGCTCACTCTGGCAGGTTTTAGAAACTTGAAACAAAAATCATTGGCCGTTTTATACTTAACTCCGAATTTCCTGTTTAATGTAGATAGCTTTACGGCTGTCCCGTTTTCCGGGATCTTCGATACCAGATGTCCACCATCCCTTTGTTCTTGACTTTTTTCGTCTCAAGGGTCAGGAGCACGGCATCGCCAACAGATGAAGGATCCTGTTGAATTCCGTCAAATTGGTTCTTGCTATCAAAGGATAGTTGTGTTGATGATAAATCAGACGATACATAAAACATTTTCAGCCCCTTCTCACCCTGTACCCGTAGCAACCATCCTGCGGATTGCAAGCCTGAAGCACTCACGGAATAAATTTGAGATGGTGATTTAAAAATCGTTATTCCTTCTTTCCCATTATATTTTATCAACTCATCTTCAGCACCATTCTTCCTGAGAATCATCACATCGTTTTTGACCTCAACCATCCTCCTGACATGAAAGAAAGACTGAACTATATTCATATCCCTATCATAAAAATCCAATCTATTGAATGATTTATCATTGTGGTGAATATATACTTGGTCTAAATGCTTTAAATATCCCGCACTTCTCACATCAAAGAAGGTCGATACTTTTTGACTTGATAAGTTTCTGTATTTCGCATTCTTCCCCAGCAGGTAAACCATTTCATTTTCCCTTACAAACTGCCATTGCCGGGCTCCCGCTTCTGTAAATAATTGTTTTGAATTATTCACAGAAGCGACTTTCATCTCTGCAGGCCTGCTCTCGTAAACCGATTGCCAGGCAATCCATTTACCATAATCTGACATACTTAGGAGCCTGATCTCTTCTTCCGTTTCTACCAATTCCTCGAAATACCGCATACTCTCCTGTGCTTTGAAGACAGAATGTGCAATCAGGAACATAATGACCATGATAACTATTTTCCTAAAAATCTCCATGAAGTTCTTTATAATTCATTAGTTGACCATAGTTAATATCCTTCATTTTGCGGATTTAGCTTCGGATTAAGAAGCAGTTCCTTGGCGGGAAGCGGCCATTGGACGTGAAAAGTCTTCCAATTGGGCTTTACAGTAGTCAATTGATTCAGCAATCCCCATCTTTTAAGATCAAAAAAACGGATTCCCTGTTCCGAAAACAGCTCTTTTCTTTTCTCGATCCGAAGTTCATCCATTGCAGCTGATGCAGTCAAACTAACCGGAAGTGCACTTAGTCCGGCGCGCAGCCTTGTCTTATTGATCAATGGTATCGCTTCTGATACTTTGCCCTGCAGTATGAGTACTTCGGCAAGCAAAAACTGAGCTTCCTCCAGACGCATGATCACGGAGTATTCATTGGGATTGCTGGCTGCAAGATTTCTGTATTTTGAAATTTTATAATTCGTCTGTGTCTGGAACGGGACTGCAGTGATGTACTGTTGCTTCCTCAGATCATTATTTGAGAACTGGCTCACCAGATTCGGGTTAACCATAAAGGATAAGGGTGCCGCCGTAAAATTATACAGGATAGCTTCTTTGGTTGCCTCATTGGTGTTTCCTGGCTTCAGCTGCCAGATGATATGGCTTCCTGCCTGAAATACTTTAGTGATGTCATTTTGAAAAGAATAGTTCGAGGCCTGAACAATAGTCTGTAAAAGCACTTCTGCCTCATTGTTTTTATTCAAAAGCATTTTAATTTTTGCAAGGACAAGATAAGCAGCGTATTTATTCGGATAGATCTTTTCCGCATTTCGATAGCTTGTCGGAATCAGGTTGACTGCTTCTGACATATCCGTTTCAATCCTGGTCATGAACTCATTTTTAGGCATCCTCGATAGCTGGCTGTTGACGGTGTAGTCAGTGGAATCGGTATACGGAATTTCCCCATAGATCTGGTGCAGATAAAAATACAGCAAGGAACGTACGAAAAGTGCTTCACCCGTAATTCTGTCCTTTACCGCCGGGGACAGTGATTTTGAATTACGGACACCCTCTATGATGCTGTTGGAAGCGTAGATCTGCTGATACGCATTCGTCCAGACATTGGTGACCACGGAATTGTTTGAAAGCTGGGCATTATAAAAAATATCCGACACCCCGTTGATCCCCGGAGTGTACACGGTGCTGATATCATCGGTATATAGACCTCCCAAAAGCCCGAACCCTTCAACCCCACCGGACAATAAAGAATTACTCCAAAGACTGGCATAAAGCCCTGCCAAAGCAGCTTCGGCAGTCTGTTCATCTTCAAAGACGAGTTCGGTCGGTAATTGGTTGTTAGGAAAATCAGTCTCTATCCATTTCTCACAGGAGGCCGGAGCCAATACCAGGCTTAAAGATAAAGTGAGTATAATTTGTTTGATGTATGTTTTCATTTCTTTCGATTTTATATGAATTAAAAGGTCAGTTGAAATCCTAATGAATAAGTCTTTAACGGCGGAAGAAATCCGGTCACCACAAACTCAGGATCCAACCCGAAATATTTGGTAATGGTCAGCAGGTTCTGTCCCTGCACGTAGATCATCGCCTCCCTGATCCCGAACTTCTGCACAGGGATGCTGTAATTGAGCTGTACATTTTTCAGCCTTATGAATGACGCATCGCCGACCGCTGCCGTCGAATTCTGAAACAAAGAATGCAGGGTATTTTTCTGTGCAATCGTCCCCGAAGTGTATTGCATATAAGTTCCTGTAGGATTGTATGGCGACCAGGCATCTAATACTTCCACAGGTTGGTTGTTCATATTCCCGGGAATCAACATCTGGCGGTTGTAATTCCAGTTTCTCTGTTTCACAAACTGAAAAAGAAAGGAAGCAGACCACTGTTTGAATCGCAGATTATTGGACCAGCCTCCGAAATATTCAACCCCTATTTTCTCGATCACCTGATTATCGTCAGGAGAGGTCAGTCGTCCGTCCCCGTTAAAATCCTTGAAACGGTACAGACCTGTTGCCGGATCCACCCCTTCAAACTGATAGACCTTCACCAAAGACATCGGATAACCTATCATATATTGGTTGCTGTAGGTAGAGCCTGCAAGATTCGGAAATTCCAACAGCTTATTTCTTGGAACAGAAAAATTAAATGAAGTCTCGTATTTCAGTTGTGAACTTTTAAGCACCTGCGCTGAAAAATCAAATTCCCATCCTGTATTCTGGACCTTTGCCGGAAGATTGGATTGAATCGACGCAAAACCTGCGGTGGCCGGCAATGGAATGCCGACTAGCTGATTGGACGAACTGTTGTTATAATAGGCGACTGTCATATTAATACGGCTGTTTAAAAAGGACAATTCAATCGCTGCCTCTTTCTTCACCGTCTTTTCCCAGCTGAAGTTGGGATTGTACAGCCTTGACGGTGACAATCCTGTGATCCCATTGTAAATATTTGTAGTGATGCTGTACGTATTAAGATACTGGTAATCCCCTATTTTATCATTTCCGGTCGTTCCCATACTTCCCCTCAATTTGGCAAAACTCAGCCAGCTCAGTTCTTTCATAAAGGATTCCTCAGAGAAGATCCATGCGGCACCTACCGCTCCAAAATTCCCGAAACGGTTGTCAGGTCCGAAACGGCTTGAACCATCCCTCCTACCCGTAAGATTAAGGATATACCTTTTCTTAAACTGATAATTGAACCTTGCAAAAGCAGCGGTATAAAAGTACTGGCTGTTCACCTGATCAGATACGATCTTGGTTTTAGCAGCTCCTATGTTCCGGATAAGTGCATTGCTTTCAAAACCTATTCCCTGTATCGAACCCTGCCGGGCTTCAGACTGCTGAAGCGTGGTTCCCACCAATACATCAAAACGATGATCATTCCAAGAATACTCTGCGGTGATCTGCGGTTCCAGGAGATAGGAAAAGTTGGTCTGATTATTTTTTGATGAGATGGAATTCGCACTAGTCAAGCCACCCGAAGTATTATACATCGTGTGAGGCTTCAGGCTGATCTCTTCAAAGTTCTGATAGGTAATCCCACCATTGAACTTCAATGACATAAAAGGAAACAGGCGATATGAAATATTGGTTCCGCTGTTGATAAAGGAAGTCGAGTTCAGATATTCACTGTTGAACAATGCCACAGGATTGGAGAAGGTATTATTCTGCCAATTGATATTCCCTGACTCATCGTACAGTGCCGGAGCATTAGGGCTCAGGGTCAGACTCCTTTTAGTCAGATCGTCGTTCTGAACATTGTTATTCTGGAAAGAAAATGAGTTGCTCATGTTTACCTCCAGGCGTTTATCAGGACTTCTTAATGTAAAATTCCCAGTAATGTTATTCGTCCTGTATCTGAAATCAGCAGGAAAAACCGTGGTCTGCTCCTGATGACCATAGCTGATCAGATATGAGGAATTATCAGAACCACCGCTTAATGACAGCTGAACCACAGATGCATCAGCAGTCCTGCCGATGAGTTCCTTCTGCCAATCCGTATACCGATTCTGATCCCACGTATTCAGGTCATACGCATTGGCAGGGATTGTTGCAATCCCGTCATTCTGAAAAGCCTGCCTTCTCATCTGAAGATACTGCGACGTATCCATCATTTCCATACGATTGGCCACCGTACTTAATGAATAGGACGAGTTCAGCTTCAGATCAGTCCTGCCCTTTTTTCCCTTTTTAGTCGTCACAATAATGACCCCATTGGCTCCCCTACTACCGTAAATTGCAGTAGCATCAGCATCTTTCAATACCTCAAAACTTTCTATATCATTCGGATTGATCGCATTTAAAGGATTGATGGATGAATTTGGTAAGATCGTCACTGAATACAACGATGGCGTTTCAGATCCCAAAGGAATCCCGTCAATAATATACAAAGGCTCATTCCCTTCGCGACGGATACTGTTCTTCCCTCTTATCTGAATATCAAATCCACCTCCCGGTGTTCCTGAATTCTGAGTGATCGAAACCCCGCTCATCCTCCCCTGCGCTGAAGCAAGGACATTCGTGACAGGCTGGTTCTCAATATCCTTCGCAGAGACCTTAGCAATGCTCCCCGTTCTCTCTTTATCCCGAACCTTATAATATCCTGCATTGAGAACGACCTCCTCTATTGATTTCACATTTTCATTCTTTCTCTCAGTTCCATTCCCAATCCCATCAACATTCTCATTCTCTTTACCCAATGACACATCAACAGTTACTCTATCTCCTAAAGAAACTTTTCGTTCAGGATAATCAGGTTGCTTAAAGACAAGGACAGGATTCTCTCCTGATACCTGAACCCTATAAATACCTGAACTATTAGTAGTAGCAACCGAATCACTACCCTCCTGAAATATACTTACCCCTGAAATCGGTTTATTATTAGTATTATCTGTAACAGTGCCTGTAATCACACGCATCTGCCCTATTGCTACGCCGGAGGCGAGCAATGTGAAGCTAAAAGCCAATTGGATATGACTCAGGCTGCAAAAGTTTTTTTTCATACTTTTGAATAGATTTAATTCGTTAAATTTTAGGCTCTCTTCTACACTGCGTAAATTCCACAATACTCATAGTGTTAAGAGGGCTATTTTTTTTCTATGGTTAGTTCTTATTTGACTATCTCTTTCTTAAAAATCAATCTTGTTTTTAGCATTAACCTAATTAATGTATTTCGATAATGCTTGGGAGGAAGCCTCAGTAGATACATAGCAAATCCTCCTGCCCCAGCACATCTTAAAAAATTAATATGAATGAAAATTGTGTCCTATAAAAGCTTTAAAAGCCGCAATGAGTTGTACACCCCATTGTATCTTGCAGTCTGATACTATATTTTAAGGAAGCGGCTTAGGGTGCAGAATATGAGAATGCTGGAATAAAAACAGCGTGAAACTCTACATATCCATTCTGAGGTACTGGTATACCTTGTATACAGATAAGAGAGCTCACGCCGCGGTCGTGAGCTATTGTACTTATCCTCTCGTATACTTTAAATTACCAGTTTTCAGAATGAGATTCTAAGCAATAGCTTCTAAATTTCTTTGAAGTATCGCAAAGTTACACTTCAGTAACTTATTTTACAAATATAATAATAATTTTGATTTGTGACATATTTGTCAATGATAATTTTGACAAATATGTCACTTTTATTCAATGAAATATATTGATGATAAATATTTTATTGCAATCGCTGATTACATAAAACTAGTAATTGAGGAGAAAGATATTGATATCGCTGATTTAGCCGCCGCCGCTAATGTTGATCGGAAACAAGTCTATAGACTAATAAACAAGGAGAATATTCCTAAACTCTCAACATTGATAAGAATATCTTTAGCTGCCGGCATTGAACCACAAATTCTTTTCGCTCTAAAATTTGATTTTGCCATTTATATGAAGGAAAATAATATTCTTAAGGCAGAACCTAAAAAGAAGAAAAAATCCTGACGAGAGTTGGGATTTTTTTGTATTTACGGAAAACCGTAATCATCTGATATAAAAACATAGCTATTTTTACTTTTATTAACCAAAGAAGATTTTATGGGTGATGACTAAGTAAAAGAGCAACAGATGCAGCTAGAGTCAATTTGAACTAGAGGTGGGAACTCGACCCCTGGTCAAAAAAATTTGACATAACCAAAGAAGTGTTGAAAGAAGTAGTAAATGCTGTTGGAACGTCTGCTGCTAAATTTAAAAAGTATCTCGAAAATAATTTAGGTTTTCAATATTGCATCTCTTAAATGCTTATCTACTAAAAAAATTACAATTAAAAACAATCATGAAAATAGAAGAATTACAAACATATGAACAAGTAATAAATTACTTAGATAAGAGAAAACGAAGTTATCATTTACTGTTTGGAAATGGTTTTAGCATGGCCTACGATCCAAAAATATTCTCTTATAATGCGCTAAGCACATTTATTGAAAATACAGATGATGAATTTTTAAAAAAATTATTTAAGGTTGCAAATACAAAAAACTTCGAACTGATAATGCAACAACTTGATAATTTTGTTGAAATTGCAAAAGTTTTTGAAATAGATAACTCATTTATAAGTAAAATACTAGAAGCAAATTCAACATTAAAAAATAGTTTAATTGAGGCCGTAAAGGAATTACATCCCGAACATGTTTTTATTGTAGCTGAGGAGAGGAGTAAATCTTGCCACTCTTTTTTAGATAATTTTTTATCAAAGGGAGGGAAAATATACTCAACAAATTATGATTTACTAATGTATTGGGTATTGATGAGGAATGCGTCAAAAATAGCTATTGATGGTTTTGGAAGAGAACTTTTAAATCCAGAAGAAACTAAAGCAGGACAAGAGCCCGAATGGTCAGATCTGATATGGGGAGAAAATAAAAACAGGCAAAATATTTTCTATTTACACGGAACATTACCAATTTTCGATACAGGAACTGAAATTGTAAAAGAAGAATATGACTCAAGACATTACCTATTACAAAAAATAAGTGACCGTATGGAATCAAAATCATATCCAATATTTGTCACGGCAGGCAATGCACAAGAAAAATTAAATCAAATTTCGCATAATAAATATCTAGCTTTTTGTTACGATGACTTTTCAAACATTGAGGGTTCATTGATTGTTTTCGGTTTCAATTTTGGTGAATACGACACACATATAATCGACGCAATCAATAAAGCTGCAAATCAAGGAATGCCAGCTGCAAATATTCTTAGAAGTGTTTATATAGGTGTTTATTCAGATGAAAGTTTAGAATATCTTGAATCTATAAAAGATAAGTTCCGTTGCAAAATAAATTATTTTAATGCTAAAACAGTAAGTATATGGGATTAAATAATGCGCAGGAGATCATAGTAAAAATAAACAATTTATTCTTCCACAATTATTACAAATAGATCAATTTCTTAACATCTTTTAAAAATTCAAGTCAAAAAGCATAAAATAATCACATTCGATATTTTCAGCATCTATATTATATTGATTTGCTGATGCGTAGCACACTTGTAATTCTTCATTTTTTAAAGCAGACATGGCTACACCTACAGTAGAAATTTTATTGTTAAGGGGTGATACAATTAAGTTGAATCCAGCAAACTTTTTTATGATTTTATCTAAAGATTTAAAAGTATTTTCATAAGAAATGCATGAGAATTCAAACTCTTCTACAATTAAATGTTCATACTTCTTCTTTATAAAATTATATTTATTATCAGCTATTTCACTTAATTCATTAGTAATAGAGTCAGATTTAGATGGTTTTCCTAATATTATGTGATATGGTTCAAAAGAATCAATAATATTTTCGGTTCTTTCTTCTTCAAAACCTGCTAAAATAATCAATACTGTTTTTTTTGATGGAGACAATAGTCCTGAATAACCAACAATTGAACGGATATCTCTTACTCCTCTCGTCATCCAAGCATTTTTTGAATTGTTGGCATAAGATTTATTTGGTGTGTATATTATTTTCACATCAAAATTAGCAAACGTTGGAAGTGAGAGAACTTTGATAAGTATCAGTAGTATCTCACGAGTGAAAGTGGAAATGTCAATTACAGTTTTTAGCTTTGCTTTATTATTAAGTAGAGAAACATTTTTTAAAGTAGAGTAAAAAATGTCAAAAGTATCCAAAGGAGCATTTTTAGGATAAATAATTTTTTCTATATCATTAAAATGTTCCTCAATTAAACTTAAGTGTTCGTTCGATATCCGATATGTGTCACTCATGTGAAAGACAATAGCTTTCGCAACTAACGATTGACTTAGAGATAGCGCAACTTTTTTAGACCTACTTTCAAAACCTGATGAACAAATAAATAAGTCAATTTCATTTAAATGTTCAATAAGATTATTTTCAATTATTTTCATAAGTCATCAAAAAGGTTTAGTTGTTGAACACTTGCTTGAGAATCTTCAATTTGCTTATTAGCAATTTTCTCAAATTTTTTAGGATCTGTGAGACTAATCTTTAAAATATCACTATTCATAAATTTATAACCTTTAAACCCGTTGGGATCAAGCCTAAAGTAAGGCGCCAGAGTTCGGCTTAAAATGTAAAGCTTACACCGTCCCGTTCCTTCTTTATTACCGATTGAACTCCGATGTATGTAACCATAATGTTCAGCCAAATCAATAATCTCAGCTAATTCCCTGTCTGGATTATCATATAGTGCAACAGAAAAAACTACACGCTCTTTTTTTTCTGATACAAATATACGATGGAACATCTGACCTAAACCACTGATCATATTAAAAAGTTTATCTGCTTTACTTAATATTTCATTTTCACCTTTAATACCATGAACCTCTTTTACTGACTCAAACTCATCTTCTAAAAATTTTCTAGAATAATTCTGAATTACTTCATTTTGAATATTTACTGGTAAAAATTTCACATCATTTTCCGCACCATTCTTTGAAATGTTTTCAGAGAACATAATTGATGCAGGTTCAAGAAAATGTCTGATGATACCAGACGATATATCAACTAAATTATTAAAACCTGCATAATTTAAAGTAGAACCAGAACGTTTATTCTTCAAAAATTTTAAATATTCAGAAGAGGCATATCTCCTTGCGGCATCACCAGCAGTATGCTTTTTTTCTGAGTCCTCATATTCATTTTTTAACTTATCGTAAATTTCTTTAATCTTTTTTACTTGTTCCTTATCAGGTGGAAAAAAATCTTTAGGACTAATATCTAATTGTAAATATTTTTTCAATCTTCTTGTAACAATATCTTCAATCCTATGATAGTAATTATTGTTCGATGTGGTATAAATTGTTGCAATATTAACTTTTGAATAGTCGTGAGGTGAATCTATAGTTTTATTAGTAATGGTTAAGTAGCTTTTATAATCTAATTGTGTTGAAATTTTAATACTTACAGAGTCGGAAGTTCTATAAGAAACCCAAGTATTTAATATTTTAGTTTGAGTTTCATTCAAATATCCAGCATCATCAGCTAATATAAATATAGCCCGATCTTGAGGCATAAATGATAATTTTTTTAATTCTAATAGAAGAGGATAAAGAAAATCTAAGTAATTACATAATGGCCCATTATAATCTTCCCTACTATCTGGAATCAAAGATCTTTTACAATAATTTTTGCAAATAATTAACATTGAATCCAAAATACTAACAATCTGCTTAATGTATTCAATACCTGTATTAAATTTTTTCTTGTATTTGTCAATTTCAGCTCCAGAAATTTCTACATGCCACAAAAAAGTATTGTTATAAAAATATTCAATCTCGCTAAAACAAGCATTTATCTCATCCTCATATTTTAATAGGCTAACAAAACATTTTGAAGTAACAAAAGTTGTAAGCAGATGTTCATTAATAAAAATATTTGAATTTTGCTTAAACCTTTCTAACTCGACATAGTTAATATCTGTTAGCTTAAATGGAACATACAAAGAAAAATAATCAATTTCTTTTAATGATGAATTTTTACTAAGTTTTTGACAATCTGGCATCATGTATCTAAACATCATACTTTTTCCAGATCCACGTGGTCCATTTAAAAATGCATGACCTATTTTATTTACTTGATAAAAATCAGTAAACACATCGACAAATAGTTCGTGTGCATCTTCAGCTGATATTCCTTCTGGGGTTTTCACATCAAACGGATTTTTCATTTCAAATAGTTTTCTCAGCAATAACTTCTGCGATATATTCTCCATCAATATTACGGCCTGCAGAAGTGATTAAAGATTTTTTACACATTGTAAATATATCTTTAATATTCATTAACGGATATCCATTTTCTTCCATAACAAAAGATATTGGGTCAACCAAATAATCTTCGTATTCATCTAATAAATAAATATCTACAGTAATTTTAGTGTATCGATTGTGAGGAGGAAAAAATCTATTACAATATAACGTTTCTAAAAATGTCTTCAAACATCGATCATAAATTTCATCTAAAAGAAAGTGATCAGTGATTATATCTTTCCTCTTTTTTTCAAATTTTTTATTTAGATTTTTTGAGCTTACACAAAAAGATAATTTAATAACATTACCTTCGAGATAAACTGAATCAATAGCTTCAGAAAACCTATGATAAATTTCACTGTGTTTATCTAAAGGCTCATGATTAAGTTGCTGTTGGTCTTTTAACTCTAAAAGAAATCTAGATGCTCTAGACTTATCTTCTGCTAGCTCATCAGCAAGCCTTAAAATTGAAGCTAACAGTTTTGGACGAATCTTCTTACCGGAAATATAATCGTCAGATTGCAACATACCAATAGGGTCATTTTTACCACCATGCGCTTTAGCAATATCTCCAATAATTCGCCTTTCGTTTACAAATAATAAGCTATTAGGATTTTTATCAAATCTACTCAACAATTCTTTTGCCGCCTGTGCATGCCCATCTCTATCAGAAATTAAGTGACCACTGTCATGTAAATTGATGGCAACCAATAAGATAAACACTTCATATTGTGATATTGAAAAACTGGCATCACTTAATTTAAAATTTGATATAATCTTGGATGCTCTGTCAATAACCATTTTTATATGATCAGTGCCATGATCATTATAATAACCTTCTTTTTCTATTTCTAAAATTTTAGTTTTTATTTCGTTATGTATAGATGAAAAGTTTGGCTTTAATATCTTATAAGTTGCTACATAATCTTTTCCCTCAGGAAAAGAATCGTCATTAGGGTTTAGGTCTGCTAAAAATTCTTCTTCAATATTCATTTGCTGAGCTTAATTTAATAATTTGTTCAAATAGCGCTTTTGCTAGTAAAGGAGGTACAGCGTTACCTATTTGTTGTTGTTGATACGTCAAACTACCCTTAAATTCAAAGTTATCTGGAAAACTTTGAATTCTAGCAGCTTCTCTAACTGACAACCCTCTGTCTTCAAAAGGGTGTATAAGCATGTTTTTTCGATAATTAGCAATAACTATTGAAGGCTCATTAGGATTTAATCGTTTATATATACCACTATGACAATTGTTAGTATTTTTATAATTTGTCATTAGTTCATCTGGAATAGCCTTCCAATTTTGACCAGGTTGGATATATTTATATCGATCGATGACAAATTGTTTGTTTCTTGAGACAAAATTTTGCGTTGCCTTTTTTGAGCTACCTCTCATCAACTTCATATAAGAATTAACGGGGTCAGTTTTATATTCAAGTTCTATATGTGTAGCGCCATTGCTTAAAACTGGTAAATCTGAGATTGCATCAAAAACATTATAGGTTTCGGTTTTTTTCTCCGGAAAAATAAAATCGATTCCTATTCTGTTGCCTACCATAAAAAATCTATTTCTATTTTGCGGAACACCGTAGTCAGAAGCCTTTAAAATTTTCCATTCGGTTTTATATCCTAAGGTAGTAAAAGTCTCTTTTAGCTTTGCAATGACTTTTCCTGATTCAAAGGTGGTTATTCCTTCCACATTTTCAAAAACGAACCATTTCGGATTCATTTCCTTAATTTGCCTTATATATTCATGAAACAAAGAATTGTTAATATTTTCAGTATTTCTAGTTTTGGTATTTGATGTCGAAAATCCTTGACAAGGAGGTCCTCCAAAAATTATAAACGGCTCTTTATAACTTTTATCTATAACTACTTTCCTAATATCCTCGTTAATAACTTCAGTATCTGGATGATTAGTTTTAAATGTCTCGACGGCATGTTTGTCATACTCAATTGCAATCTTAACTTCAATACCAGCCATGACTGCTCCAACACTCATGCCACCAGCACCACTGAAAAGATCAATTGCCGTTAGGGCATTATTATTCATTGGAATTTATAATATGATTATTAAGTCCTTAATTTCTGGTAGATAACAAATTTTGTTTTTCAATCTAAACCTTTTTAAAAATTAATTTAAAAGAAGCAAATATAATATATTATAAAACATTTTTAAGATCTCATCGATAATATTTTTAGATATCTCCATAAAAAATTTCCTGTATTACCTCCTCCAAATCCCCAGTTTCCGAAATACTGTTGAAAGCTTGGAATATTATGGTATATGTATCTTCCAGTCCAGATATAAAGTCCCAAAAATCATTCTGTACCCATCCCTCGTTATGGGGCTCCAACGGCCATCCCCTTCCTATGGTTCTAGTCCAAAAGTCTGCTTCTCCATAAGGGTTGTAAGGGAAGACGATTCTCGCTACAGAGTTTCCGTTTGGATACTTTGAATAAAAATAGGAGTACCAATTAAGGACTTGTACAAAGCAACGGGCATAACCTCCAACATTAGCCTGGACAGTTTTTGTATCAAAAAAATAATCCACACCATTTTTCTTAAGCCAGATATCTACCCCGAAGCCCTTCGGCGCAGGTATGTAGTCATTGATAGGATTTATCAGGAAATTCTGGCAGGACTCCTTAATCCTGTCGTGACAATATTGTGCGTTGTAAGTTATGTTTTTATTGTTCCTGCCTTCGATAAGCATCTGCACCGTATTTTGCAGCATCGCGGGCATATTTGCAGGAGCCTGTAAATTTGAATTTACTACTTCAAAACCATTCGATGAAGCTATTGCTTTAGCCAATGGCTCCCATAATGTCGTACCTAATGAAGTTTCCATTCCTCCAACTACTGAGCGTATTTTTCTTTCAGTAGGTATGATAAGATCTAGAATTTGAAAATTTGGAACAACGTTTCGTCTATTCCTAATATAATTCGATATTGAGCGAACAACGGTTTCGCGCACAATAGTATAGACTTCTTCTCTTGTCGGCATGCTTATTAGATAATTTGCTATAAATATAGCAAATTATCTTTTGTATAAGGCATTAAGGAATTTTATAATGGAATAGCCTACTTCCTTTCCTAGGTTTACCGGCACTGCGTTCCCAATCTGCTTATACTGCTGTGCTAAAGACCCGGCAAATTCCCATTCGTCGGGGAAAGTCTGAACCCTTGCATACTCCCTTACTGTAAAAGGCCTAGTCTCGTCAGGATGGCAACGTTCGGTCTGTTTCTGGGCAGGGCTGCAAGTCAAGGTAAGGCTAGGCTCGTCCCATCCGATCCTCCTTGCAATACCTGTCTTGCCTCCGCCTAGAAAAAAGCTACCACCCATGTATTCTTTTTGCAGATCCAATGGCAAGTCGCGCCAATAGCCTTTTGGAGGGACTAGGTCAAGTATCTCAGCTTTTCTCTTTGGGTATTTAGCACCTCCTGAAACAGGGACATCCGAATCATATAGTTCCCCTTTCTTTAATGCATCCTTTAGGGTGTAGATTTTATTGTATGGGTTTGGGTACTGGTAATCTAAATCAATATCCTTTCTTATTCCTACTAATATAAGCCTTTCCCTTTTCTGTGGCACATTGAAATTGATTGCTTTCAAAACCTGAACGGGCACAACATTATAGCCAATTTCGTCCAATATGGAAATCATCCCTTCCAGTGTCTTGCCATTGTCGTGGTTAAGCAGACCACGCACATTTTCCCCAATGCAGATTGGAGGGTTTACTTCCTTAACTGCCCTTGCAAAATCGTAAAACAATGTTCCCCTAGCATCTGCAAGACCTAATTTCTTACCTGCGTAACTGAAGGCCTGGCATGGGAAGCCACCTGTAACGACATCTACCTTACCATGGTATTCCGTAAAGCCGAAATCCTTGATATCGCCTTCCAAAACATTCCAGTTAGGACGGTTGTTACGCAAAGTCTGGCACGCAAACTTATCAATTTCATTCAAAGCGACACATTTTAAGCCCGCCTTTTCCATTCCTACCGCAAGACCGCCTGCCCCAGCAAAAAGCTCCAATACCTTATAATCATTGTCAGGACTAGTAAAATTGCCCTCGACACTCCCATTTTCATTTAAAAATCCTTCGAACATCTTCTCGACATCAGCCCTCTTGTAAAACCTGTAGTTGCTTAAAGGTTCCCTGATAGCCACCAGCTTTCCTTCCCTGTCCCACCTCCTCAAGGTCTCCTTGTTTTTGCCAAGCAGTTCCGCCGTCTCCGCCAAAGATAAAAATTCATTTGTAACCATATTATAAAACCTTATACATTGGTTACAAATATAGAAGTTTTCAAAAAAACTGCAAAGAAAAAAAATACTATATTTAAAAAAAACTTTTAAACATGTATGAACTATTTGATAACCAAGGGAGAAAAATCGAGCACCATGACCTTCAGGACAAATCGCATTGGTGCGAGGACGGCGAAAAGATCGAGGAAGCGTTCGTAAGGCTACACGGCACACAGCTTAATTTGGCAATAAACCCAGCAAAAGAACATGACCCCTATGCTCCAGACTTGATCAATACTGTAACAGGAAAGCTAGGAGACCTGAAGTTTCAGGCGACACCTTTTTTCAGGGCACAGAAATTATTTGGCATAGACCCAACTTATGTAGTGGTGTTCAATGAGAAGGACAAATTAAGGTATCAGGAGAAGTATCCCGAAATAACAATCTACTATTGGGTAAATTGGATTGCAGTAAGATACAAGACGGATTGGAGCGAGATTAAGGCTCAGCCTTTGAACGGGGTCTGGAAAAGCGGGTTTCCTGAATTCAACAATTACCTCTCCTCTCGCCCGCTCCATTCTTACCAGCAAAGAGTCGACGATACTAAAGGAAATGCCAAGGGCAGCTATGTATGCGACATTAGGGACGAAGTGTTCGAAAAATTAATATAATTATTAGGAAGAACTTTCAATAAAAGACCTCACTGTGAAAATACAAGCGTGCAGGTCTTTCTTTACTTGGTGCTCCCAAAACCTCAAAACGGTATAGCCCATCTCTTGTAAGACAGCAGTATTTTCAAGGTCCCTTTCCATGTTCCGTTCGATTTTTTTTATCCAGTAGTCAGCATTTGACTTGATACGGAGCTTTTTCTCTTCCCACTTGTAGCCATGCCAAAAGTCTCCGTCAATGAACACGACAAGCTTATATTTACGAAAAACTATATCTGGTTTTCCTGGAAGCTTCGAAACATTAATACGGTAGCGGATGCCAGCCGCCCACAATGCTTTCCTAAAAATAATTTCCGGCTGGGTGTCCTTGCCCCTGATTTTAGACATCAGCTTTGAGCGCTCAGGGGTGGTATCGAAAATATATTTTGCCATAATCGAAAATTTGGTCTCGATTATAATTGCAAAAATGATGTCAAAAATTTGGTTCAAATAATACTGGACGAAAGCCTCTTACTGGAAGACAATACTGAAGTTGCTCAATGATGTTCTCACGCCCTTAAAATTGCTGCACACACATTAGTCGGATCATCCTTTATCTCACGAAGCAATCAATTCGTTGAAAAGCCCATTAAAATATTCTCCCCACTAATTTAATTTATTGGATAATTTTAATAATAAGATAATTACTATGGATATTTCAGTAAAAATACTGATTATTAGTTGGCCACGCATAGGTAGCTTTGCTATTTATGGAAATCCGTAAAGTATGCACAATTGTATTTTGTACATTTGAGATTCGTATGGCATTTCACAGCAAAATTTAGTAAATGATAAAAAACTTAACAAATATTTGGAAAGACCCAGTTTGGAGCAAGGTTATTTCCGTAGGGATTATATTTGTAATCACTTTGGCATATAATAAAATTGAATCCTACACTCAAAATATTTCCTTTGCAGAAGCATTCATTAAATTTTGGAATTATCCTATTAAACTCTGGATATTAATATTAGTCATAATAACTATTTTACTAATCTGCTGGGTATACTTCACTATAAAACGAAATAGAAAATTCAGGTATGACGATGATACAATTACATTGGATTCTTATTTATACCTAAAGATTAGGGATGAATTACTTACTGATGATATGATTATGAATGTGAAACAGAATATATTATCAAGCAATTCTTTTTATGGTGAGAGCCTATTCAATATACTGGATTTAACTGATGAAAATAGAAAGTCCTACTTTGAGTTCCTAAATCCAGTTTTAGAAGATAAAAAAGCACAGCTAATCCAAACAATAGAAAAACTGCATTCTGTTACGGCAAATACGGTCAGTGGTGTCCTTGGAACTCCAGGATACCTATCAATTCCAAGAGAATGGGCTCATAATGACCGTGAGAGATTTGATGATGCTTGGAAAAAGATATCCTCTGTTGAAAATGAACTTGCCCAAAAATATGACGACTTTATTAAAACTGGGAAAAGAATACTAAAGGTTTAGGCTAAAATCCAGACAAAAGAGGATGCCTTAAAAAATTAGGCATTTTTAGTACAGCCCAAATTTAAAACTGCTTAAAAAAATTAAACCGTAGCCAATTAAAACATTATGTCACATTGCAATAATATCCGTCACTTTTCATATACAGTGTATAATCATCTTTCCAGGGTATTTAAATATCGCTTAAGTTTTTCAGAGATAGGCTTGACCGATCTTCTTATACTTAGTTTAGTAGAATACTCAAATGCAAGCGGAGACAATTCCATTGAAATTTATAAATTGCCTTGGACAGTGGAAAGTGTGTATGGTAATGACATTGACCTATTTATTCAAAATGATGCAGGAACATATAACTGGTATGCACTGCAAGCAAAAGTAATGGCGTTCAATGGTGCTTTTAAAGACCTTAAATTCAATAGAAAAGAAGCTTTTCAGCAATGGGACAAACTCTTATTGCATGAAAAAAAGTTTGGGAGCAAAACATTTTATCTCTTGTACTGTGGCGAATCACTGAGGCCATTGTCAGCCAATCCAACAAGATTAGACTGCATAGGTATTCCAAGTATAAACGAACTCGGCCTTGGAATTGTCGAGACAAATATAATATCTGATATAAGATCCAATACCCTTACAAAATCCCAGCAATTTTATTTTGAATATGTCTTTCCTAATCATATTGATTCAATTAGGAAATTATTTTGTTGTCAATCAGAATTTTCGCCTGGTATCCAATCGTTTAAAAAGGAAGATATAGAAACTTACGGATATCGGCGAATATTTTATGATGATGCAAAGACAAAAGGGGAAGATGAATATTATGACATTAATGAAATACCGGATGGATCAGCTCAATTTAGAATAATTTTAAAAAATAAATGAAAGGGTTTGCAACGTTGATATTATTATAGTTAACCAATTAGATAAATAAAAAAACTAACATGAGCCTTAAAAGCGACATTCAGGATATTTTCAAAAAGAATACAGGTTATGCTGAGCCAGAGCATGCCATAAATCAAGCAGAATCATTAAAATCTTTATCCGTTGATTTATATACTGATTCAAAAAGGTTTGTCTACGAGCTGCTTCAAAATGCCGATGACTCAGTAATTTCAAATATTCCTGTAAGGGTCGGGATAAGACTTTTTAACGACTTCCTAGTGGTTGGACATACCGGTAAGCCTTTTGACAATAGGGACCTAAGGGGGATCTGCGGTGTCAGTGACGGAACCAAAAAAAAATCTGTTGAAAAAACCGGTTATAAGGGAATAGGTTTTAAAGCTGTTTTTGGACAATCAGAAAAAGTGCTGATTTATTCAGATAAGGAGTTTTTCAGATTTGACGCAGGTTATCCTTTTGAGTGGAATACTAAATGGGGAACTGATCAGCATAATTGGGAATTAGAAAATGACCGGCTATTTTCTTTTCCGTGGCAAATTATACCTATATACACAAGCAATGAAAATGTTGATGAAAGAATAATTGACTTCATAAATGAGGGGGAATTTACTGTGGCAACAATTATATTATTATCAAAAGGCAAAGACGATGTAAAAAAAGCATTGGACGAACTATCTGCAAACGTAAATATGTTTTTATTTCTAAAAAACATACAAGAATTGGATTTTAATTTAGGAACATCAAATCTTATTACTCTTCATAGGGAGCAAGACGGAACAGTCGACATTAAGCAAAACGGACATTCTAAATTCTCTTGGATATTGAGAACCATAAGGTTACAAGTTCCGGCTGAAATAAGATCGAAGCTAAAGGAAGAAAAGAATATCCCAGATAAACTTTTGAATGCAACCGATACAGAATTGACGTTTGCCGCAAAAATATATCAGGACAGTATTCAAAAACTTGATATTGATGAAAGGCTTCTTTATTCTTACCTTCCTACTGAAGAAAGAAAATATGCCGTTCCCGTTTTAGTTAATAGCAGCTTTGTAATGAGTGCAAATAGGGAAACATTGCATGAAGATTCAAAATGGAACCAATGGCTATTCAATAATATTCCTGCTGAATTATTGAAATGGGTTTCAGAATTAATAACAGGGCAATATGGACAAAGCGCTTACGAACTGGTACCAACCAAATCCATCATTAGCAATGTTTTAGGCACACAGTATAGCAAAGGGGTAGCAAATGCGCTCGAATCGATACCATTTATTTTATCAAACCAGCAGGAGCTGCTTAGGATCAATCAAGCAATTATTGATTTTACTTTGATTGCAAAAAATACTTTTATTACAGAAAATACTGCACGTGAATACATAATTGATAAAAACAGCAGCAAACGAATACATTCACATCCGTTTCTACCACACACTATATACAGTAATACTTTTAAAAATGTTGGGGTAAGCATTTTTGATTGGGCGGATCTACCTAAATTATTAGAGTCTAATTTATTTTTAAAAAGTCATTATTCCACAAGCAACATTCAGTTAATTCAATTTTTAAAGCAAGAATGTGAAATTGAAAAACAAAAGAACATTACTGAAAACATAATAAGGGATTGGTCATTTATACTAGATCACAAAGGAAAATTACAGCGTCCAAATAATATTTACTTTCCCACGCCTGACGATGAGACTTGGAATGATCCAGATAGTGAGATTTCTTTTCTTCATTCTGACATTCAATCTTTTTTACTGCAAAACCCTGATACAAGAAATTGGTTAGAAAATCTAGGGGTAATAGAGAAAACAGACCTTTCATACCTTAGAAAAACAATAATCGCTAACGCTTCTACTTATGGCACTACAGAAAACACATTCGATACAATATCGACCATCTATAGCCTCTACTTAAAAAGTGATATTGGGAGGGAAGAATTAGGTGCCCTATCTGAATTAAAAATATTGACCACTAAAGAAACCCTATTGCCAGCACACTGCTGTTATTTTTCAGATTCTTTTGAACCGCGACTAAAATTAGAAAATGAAATAAGCGACGACATTTTTATAAGCGAAAAATACCTGTTAGAAAAATCAGATAAAAACGAATGGAAACGCTTCTTTAAAATGATGGGTGTGATGGAGGGGATTGTGCCAGTAATTTATAATGATGAAAGCAGGATTGCATTAGTAAATAATCATGACTTAAAAAACGAGTTTTTCGTTGATGAAGATAAGTATTTTAAGCCATGGCTGACAAGATTTAATGCAGATCAGTACTCAAATTTAATAGTACTAAGCTTCCTCTCACAATCTTCAGATTTCAAATTTGCAAAAATGTTTTGGGACGACGTTATTAAAAACATAAGCTTAGATGACTTGAACACATCTTCTATAGCGTATTGGGGCGATAGGGGAAGAGATGGAAGAACCAAAGGGGATGAAGTCGCAAATTACATTGCTTGGTACATTAAAAATGTAGATTGCTTGCCAAATGTAATGAAAACTGTAAAAAAGGCCAATGAAATTTACCTTAATTCAGAAAATATTATTGAACTCTCAGGTAATTACCTTCCTGTTTTCTCTGGGGAGCAATTATCAACAAATTGGAAAGCTTTTTTCAATTTTAGGACACAACTACAACTAGATGATTATTTGGAAATATTAAGAAAGGTTTCTTCTGATCTTAACATTGATGGCAAGGTGAAAAAAGAGAATATAACACGTATTCAATCTATATACAAAATTTTGTTGGATCAATGCAGGAATTGGAGTGAAGGAGACATTTTAAAAGTTGGAGATTGGGCAGCTGAAGGTTATTTATTAACGACAAAAAATATCTTTCTTGAATGTAGTTCTCTTAAATTTTTCATCGATGGGAATGAATCAATTTTTCAAGATCAATTTTCATTTTTAGCTATCAATTCAGACAACAAAAAGCATCCGGATTTAGAGTTCCTGTTAGAATGCTTAAAAATAAAAATACTAAGAGAAAGTGATTTTGAACTGAGTTATTCTCACAAAGAAAATTGTTCCGATTTGATAACCAAGCTTAAGACTATTATTCCCCACTTTAAAATATGGATTGAAGCCGAATCAATTGATTACAAAATTAATGAATCACTGGAAAGTCTTGAACATAAAATCAATACTCTAAATATTTATCAAGCGGATGAGCTAAAAATTAAATATACCGATATAGATTTTGTCAAGAATGTTAATGTTCATTTTGATAGGCCAGATCTATTTGTCACAAAGCCATGGACTAGCAATAGTGTGTTATTAAGGCTACCTGAAGTTCTATGTAGATATTTTTACCTACTGGGATATGATAAGAAATTAGAATTTTTATTAAGGTCATCCCAGGAAGAGATACATCAGCATTTCAAGCAAGAAAATATCAATATACCTACAGAAATTTTAGGTATGGTTACTACATCAGATATTGACCTTCCTAGCATCCTAGATGGTGATTATTCAACAGAAATAATTAAAATACCTGATAATACCGTGATAACTTCTGAGTTCTATCATTTATCAAGACCTGATTTTGACTTATTAAACTATACTAAAAATATCATAGCAAGAGCAGTAACAAATGTTATTAATTATCTTTCGACCTTTCCTGAATATGATCTGAGCAATAATTACATCATTGCAGAAAGTATTATTGGCGGCATCACGAAAAATGGAAATGAAATAACACTTGTGGCAAGACCATCTGACAAAGATTTTATACTCTTATATTATAGTTCTGAATTTGATGTTTTAGAATATGTTGATGCAGAATTATGGTACGAAGACGGTAATAATGCACCAAGACAAATAACCTTGGGGCAACTACTTAAAAAAACTGGTATTAATAGAATACCAGTTGGAAATACAAATATTTCCAGTTCTAATATTGACAAATTATTAACTACAGCAAGAAGTAACGAATTAGAATTAAGTGCTGTTCCTTTCGTGCCCCAAAAAATTGCTCGGATTATTTCATCATTTGCAAATACTAACGGTGGATCAATAATTTTTGGAGTTAAAGAAATAAGCCCTAATAACAATGAAATAGTTGGTATCAGCAATGATTTTAGAATTGATGAAATAACAAAAAAAGCAATATCCTTACTTCATCCGATTCCCTCTGTACATTATGACTGGGTACGAATTGGAGATAGGTCCATCTATATGATTCAAACTAATAAATCTGATAATGATATTTTGTTTGAAAATAAAAAATATGTAAGAGAGGATTCAGAGTCTCTTGTAGAAGGTACCAAAGAAACATTGCGAACAATATTAAATATTCCAAAATTTAGAAAAACAGTCGCAATTATTATTGGTATTGAAAACTACTATCCAAAAAACAACATATTTCCAGTTAAATATGCAAATTCAGATTCTTTAAAGTTCAAAAAGATGTTACTGGAAGATTTCGGTGTTGAGGAAGAGGAGATTTATATGTTCTTGAATGAGGAAGCTCTTAAAAGTTCAATTGAATACAATCTAAAGTCGTTATTTCATTCATTGGAAAAAGATGACAGACTGATTTTTTATTATGTAGGCCATGGTTTCCATAGCGGTATAACTAATTATTTATCGACTTACGACATGCATATAAGTAATATCCCGGAGACATCTGTTTCACTAAGATCACTATTAATAGATCCTTTACAAAAATCAAAGTGTAAAAATGCATTAATATTTATAGATGCTTGCGCACAAAGTTTTATAGATGAAAACGAGAGAAGTCACATTTCTAACATTGATGAAGAAGAACTAATACTACTTTCTGTTGATCACCCGACTTACATTACATTTCTTTCTTGCCAATCAGGTCAAAGTTCATATTCTAGCGATACTTTAGAAAATGGAATATGGACATATCATCTCGTAAATGCTTTAGGAGGCAACGTTCCAGATGTGATAAAAGGAGATAACTATATAACAGACAGGCTGCTTAGAGATTACCTCTCTACCAGCGTAGCGAAATTTGCAAAAGACGAACTAAGAAAAGATCAAAATCCTAAAGCCATCCTCGATTCTAGTTATGAAAATGTAATTTTAAAATTATAGAATAAATCATTTAAGTAGAATAGTAAATAGAACATTTTCTGAGAGAATTCAGATACTGGATTGAAGAATCTAAAAATGGTTGCATAGTAAATCTGTATCTCGATTATTTTTTCCTTAATATCTATAGATATCTCTAATTCAATTACATACTGACGAGACGATCAGAGAAGTTGCAAAGGAGATCAAAAAAAATAACATTACTGTTAACGAATGTCCTAAGTGCAGAGTGTTGTGGGAATTGGGGAAAACTATTTTAAAAATTTTTGATAAAATCTTAGAACTTGAAACGGAAATTGAGCGGTTCATTTAATAATTTCTAAGTTTAATTAACAATACTTAAAGCTTAACAATTAATTGAAAAATAAACTTCCTAAAATATGCTATTGGTGCGGATGTCCTTTGACAGACCAGCTGGCAAGTAAGGAGCACGTGCCACCATTAGCTTTTTTTCCGACAGGTCACAGAAATAATCTGATGACAGTACCTGCTTGCAAAAAACATAACAACAGTTTTTCGGAACTCGATGATAAATTCCAATTCTTTATCAAAGCCTTCAAGACAAATGCTGTAGCAAAAAAAGATTTGGAAGAAAGAGTTCTACGAGGCTTGAGAAGAAAGGAAAAACAAAGTTTCATACAAGATTTGGAAGAAAATGCTAGATCTGGTACGATATATGGAAAATCACATTTCTTTCTTTCATTAAAGGAAAATGAAGCAGAAATGTTTATTGAAAAAATCATTAGAGGTGTTTATTTCTATCATCATGAAAAACCTGCAAAAGGAATTATTCACAGTGTTTCAAAAAGAATTGTTTACGAAGGTTTCAACACCATTGCTGCAGTTGATTTTTTAAAGGAAGACCTGCATCCGGCACTTGTTAAAGAGGGTGAATATAATAATCCCGAAGTATTCAGATATAAATACTTTGCGGCACAAGGTCTATTCACAATATTTATGGATTTCTATGAGCACGCAGAATTCATTGGAATCGTATATCCTGAAGGTTTTACATTTGATTAAATTTTTAGCAAATGCTTTACAAATGATAAACTATTAATAACCTACAAAATATTTAAATGACTCCATCTGAAAAATTTGCATCAGAATGATGTGAAAAATCATTTCTTCCTTTCTAGAGTTTGGCAAGTCTTTTAGGAATAAGGAACTGTGTGATGTTTTGATAGTTTTCGAAAATACTATCATTAAAAGAAAGATATTTGAGGTATTGTTATCTGATTCATGATATCTGCATATCAATCTTTAAGTTTGATAATCATTACATCATAGCTATTACTATTGTTATATACATAGTATGAAATTATTATATCATCTTCATCAATAAGTTAAAGCTTTATAGTGTTTATTTAAATATTACAAGCTTTTAATTTAATTTTACAATGTTAAAATTTTAATTTTTTGTCAGTAATATTTATTAATACTAAAAAAAATGAACTTTACTTCTAACATCACACTCCTATCGTCTTTTCATATGGAAGTAGGAAAATGCAATCCTCATGAGTTATACAAAATTCTTGAGAATATAAAACCAGACGTCATTTTTGAGGAACTACCTGCCCATGTTTTTCATTCAATCTATTCTGGTCAAAGACCGCCGCAAACGGTTGAGTCAAAAGCTATAAGTGTTTACATTAGAAATTATGACATTAAACATTTCCCTGTGGATACATATGAGTTTGATTTACATGAATTATTTTCGGACTACGATTTTATTGTTGAGCGAAGTGAATCATATCATAAAGTATTTGAAAAGCTTATAAGATCTGTGGCAGATTTTGGATTTAATTTTTTAAATAGTCCTGCATGTACTGAACTGATCTCAGAATTAAAGTCATTAGAACTTAAAGTACTGAAGGAAAATGCTCCAAAAATTCTTTTAGAAAAATATCAACAGGAAACATTTATTCATGATTTACGAGAAACAGAAATTTTAAATAATATTTATAACTACAGTATTAAATACCCTTATAATAATGCAATTTTAATTTGTGGAACTGATCACAAAAAAGGAATTATAAAAAAACTTACTAACTTTAAGAAGGAGATGAAATGGAACATTAGTTGGAGTTTTTATAATTCATAGTAATCAAATCATCAGGATAAAACTAATGTTGTTACTATTTCATTTTATACTATACATCTATATATTGACTATTAAAATATTGATATTCTAAATCTCCACAACCTTTTTTCAAAAACATAGGAAAGCCAAGATCGGCAATGTTTTAGAAATGGGGTTGCTCCAAATTCCGCAAAAATGCATTTCCGACCATAGGGAGGAATTGCATTTTTGCCGCCCGATTTTCATCACGCATTTCCATCGAAAACCCAAACAAAGCAACCTGCAAAGTCAATCGACCTTGCAGGTTACTAAAAAATTACATCAATTTACTTACTCCCTTTTTCCAGAGTTCCAAAACATTTTAAAGACTCCCCTATTTATTCTTAGGATCCTTAAAAGAAAACACAATCCTTCCTGTCGTCTTATCAAATTGGATATAACCCTGATAAGTCTTACCCTTTCTGCTTTCCAGTCCCTTGATATATGCCGTCTCCCCAGCCTTTAACTGATCCATCTGCCATTGACGAAGCTTTACCCCTCTGAAATGTGAAGGAACTTCCCGCTCAGAATGATTCACTCTGCTAAAACCAGAACTTCTAAACTTATTCTCAAACATAAACTCCACCCACTGCCTGTCCGCATTGAACTGAACGGTTGCAGAAAAAAGCTTCCCTTTCTTCGATACCATATTTTCAATAAACAAAGCTTTCCCATCACGAAGCACCTTCTTCTTCTCCAAATCCAATTTCACACCGCAAAGCACATCAGGAATCCTCACAAATTCCATCCGCAAAGAAATCAGCTCATTGGTCAGCCTGTCCAAACTTATCAGTGAAGAAATTATCTCTCCTGTAACTGTATCAGTAAGATCCACCACTCTGCCCATATTCCCCGAATTTAAAAGATTGACCCTATCCTCTTTTGTAAACTTGTGACTTTTAAACTTCTTTCTGAAATCCACTTTCTTAAGAACCCGATGCACCTTCACAATTAATTCTCCATCATCATCGATCCGCAACTGTAAGCGTGCATCAATCTGGCTTACCTCTTCCCCATCATTAAAAAGTATCGGAATCAACATTGGTGTTTTATAGCCTTTCAACAGAGTATCCAACGCACCGATTTCTTCCAACGTTTCCCTGTTAAGACCCAATTCAGCCATCGTGTCCCATGGAACATCCTCAATCTGATAGCGGTATTGAGAACTACTATTAATAGTAAGTGACCCGTTACTAAAACCCTTCTTCAAAAAAGAAGTCTCCTTTTCATTGGTTTTCTTATTTCTGATCGCATTGACCGCTTCAATAGACACTTCAACCGATTTCAGATCCTGTCTTTCTACATCTGATAAACAATTAATATATTCCTGTAAATTGATAGCTGTATCGTGCGCCTCGAATTCCCTTACCTTAAAAAATGAATATTCAGAGGGATCTTTGAGCTGATGATAAAAATCCGAATAGAAGTCCGTAAAAGAATACTCCGAAGAATCGATCCTCATTACGGAATGAATGTTGGTACGGTTCGGAGGAACGTCTATAAGATTTCCGTTGTTTTCGATTCCCTGTACAATTCCGATAGAATTTTTACTGTGACGAAGTACCAATAAAGTACTCACCTCTGAAATTGCTGTATGATTTCCTATTTTGTTCATGATGATTATTTTAGATATTATTTGATACTATTACTTTTTTGATTGCTTATTATTTTATACTCAGATTATTCCATCATCCGCAAATGAAAAATGTGATTCCGATGTCAGGATGACGTGGTCAAGCAGTGACATTTTCAGAATTTTCGCAGCTTCTTTAATCTCTGCGGTCATCTTAATATCAGCGGATGACGGTTTAAGATTTCCCGAAGGATGATTGTGGGAAACGATGATCCCTGAAGCATTGCAAAGAAGAGCCGCCTGCATAATGATTCTGACGTCGACCAAAGTCGAAGAGATGCCGCATTCAGATATTTTCTTAATTCCCAGCACCTTATTCGCCTGATCCAGATACAGCGCAAAGAACGATTCCCTGTAGTCCATTTCTTCCGCATCAAAATGTGCCCTGAAAACATCCGCTGCATCCGCTGATGATGATATAGACCTTTCACAATTTCCCTTTCTTGAGTAGCTCAATTTAATTTCGTTGACTATATTGAATTTCATAATTTCCTGCTCCGAGTACGGCGGAGACCTGTTTTTCCCGCACTTAAATTAAAACCCGTGAATTGCAGCTTGAAGGAAACTTTGACTTTTTCTATTCTTTTACTCGGTCGTATCGTATGATAAATTGATTTATACTAACATCTGACGAAGTGGTTTATATAAGAATCTGATCAATTGATTTATATCAACATCTTATGAGATGATTTATATCAAGAGAATAAATAAGGATCAAAATTTCAATGAACTGCAATTGCATCTTGTGAGGTTTCTGACTTTTTCTATGCGGATAACCATTCAGGCAGGCACAAGGAAAACTGCAATCAATACCTTGAAAACAATAAGAAAGAACATTGATGAAAGCTTGAAATCTTTTTGTGGAGGTTCTGGGATCTCCGATCCCGGATACCCAAAAAGATTTTTTTCCGCAGTGACCACGGAATATATTTGCTATAGAAAATCAGTTAGCCTCAAAAGGAATGATGTTAGCTTGAAATATGATCTACTTGTGTTAGAATAATAAATCAAAAGAATGTTGTGAGAGATACGGTTGAATTACTGTCCACAGGATTGGTCTGAAAAATTTCTGCAAAAAGTTCCGTTTTACATACACTAATTTGAATTTATACTATCAGAAGAAATAGTATTATGTATATAGGATGTGACCTGTAAAATTGTCATAAAGGCTTATCAAAACCCTAAACAACTGTTTGAAAAACAACATTTTATAATAAAAAATAAGACATCCTGTCCTACTTACCAAAAATATGACAAATATCATATTATTCAAAAGACTCGGTATTCTATTTGACAAATATTCATTATAAAAATTAATAAACCTTTTATTATGGCAGTTAACAGAAGTGAACATTTAGCGAATGTATTAGAGACTCATCGAATGAGTCATATCAGTAGTTTAGTTAATAAATATAAAGACAAACGGGGTGAGATAAAAGAAGCTTTAGAAGCAAAATACAATTCTGATATCTACAGTCCTCTCAATTCCGGATCCTTTGGAAAACATACGGCAATCAATACTAAGTTTGACCTTGATATTGTTGTTCCATTCAAGAGATACAGCTTTTCTACAATTGAAGATATGTACAATGGCATGCATGATTTCTTGTATGAAAAATACCATAAAACAGGTATTGCAGTAGTGCGAAAACAAAAGGTTTCAATCGGCGTATTGTTCAATGCAGATAAAGACGGTGATCAAATAGGCATTGACGTTGTACCAGGCAGAGAGATTAGCGAAAATTCTTATGTAGACATTAGGGATCTTAACATATATTTCAATGAAGATAAGTGGGGTTTTAGCAAAGGCACTTATATGAAGACAAATATTCAATCACAAATTGATACTATTAAGTCAAGAGATGATGAAAGAAAAATAATCAGGTTGCTTAAAATCTGGAAAAATACGAATAGCGAGTCCTATAAATCATTTTTATTAGAGCTTTTGACATTAAAAGCGTTTGATAAATCAATCATCACCGGAAATCTTTGGGAGAAACTTGAAGGTGTATTGACGTACATTAAGGACAATGTTACAAAGGAGGACTTCACCTTAAAGGATCCGGGAAATCAAAGCAATGATCTGATTAAAAATTTTGAGCAGTGGGAACGTCAGAATCTATCTGATAAAATGAAAAATATAATTGACAGGATCACTGACAATTCTGAAAACATTAAAACATATTTTCCTGTTAATAAAGATTTTGAAAAATCAGAATCATATGGACTGAAAGGATCTTCCGGTCTATCAATTCCAAAAAATGACCAACGTTTTGGATAGGGCAAGATTCGAAAAAATCAGGTCAACCATATTAGAAATTCCCTTCGTAAGTAATATTAATAATATAGAACTTGGGGATTTTTTGATTACGGGTAACATTAAGATTGCATTTCCTGAATTAGAAGCCCCTCTATTGTTCGATTTTGTAATAACACCAGAGTATCCATTAAAGACACATGATTCGGAATCAATTACTTTTTTCAACCTTGAATTGATTCAATACAGTCACGTAATGCAGAATGGCAACATTTGTATTCACACGGCACACAGTGAAAATGTTGAAGAAAAAATCTGGATCGACTTCCATTCTCTCAAAGATTGGATTCAAAAATATTTCATCAATAAAGAGAAGGATCTAAAATATGAGCATCTCGTAGTAAATGATCTGTCATTAAATGGAAGCAGATACTCATTTACATTTACAGAAACAGATAAGGAGTTTGTAGATGGAGAGATTGGAATTGTAAAACTATCATTATTAAATGACGGTAAGTACAAAGATGAGCACATCAGAAATTTTTACGTTAAATATTTTGAATCAGTTTTAAAAGTAAATAAGAACTGCTCCTGGAATGAATTTTACCTAAGTCAACCTACAGATTTAGAAGGGATTTATCTTTTTAGGGATAGTCCTCCAGCAACTTATAACCGATTTGCAAAAACAATTTGGACAGAACTTGATCTTCCTCAGCAAATCATTATAATGCTCTATAACTTCCAACAGAAATGTCAACAGAAACATTATGGAAAAGTGATTCCCCTCTTTAAAGTAATAAATTTTAGGGTTTACTATCCTATAAATCCCCGATTAGCACTAATTATCAATTATGATAAAAACCCAAAAGAAAAATATATTTTAGAAAAACTTGATGAAAAAAAAATAAACGAACTAAATTCATTTATGTTTACAAACTCTGATCGTTTTATTTTTTCCCAAACAACTAAATTGCTGGAATATTACAAAACGTGTTTATAAATTAATTTTTTAACAAATGAAAATTTATGCAAGAGCTATTTCAGAACTATAAGACTTTATTAGAAGAGAGATTAGACACAAAGCCTTTATTGTCAATTGGCGAAGACTCTATAAGATATGATTTTTTTATAAGTCTAATGGATACCTATAAATTTAGGGCTTCTCAAATTCATATTGAAGTTCCTATTAATCACCAATGTTTCATCCCAGCAAAAGAAAAAATATCTTTTAGAAATGAAAAGCCTTTGATCGATCTAGTTGTTGACGAAAAGGATTTTAAACTATCTGTTGAATTCGGACTTTTTCGCCAAAACAGTAATGAAAATGGAACTATAAACAAAACAGCGCGTCTTGTAAAACTTTTAAATGATATGGTGAGAGTATCTCTAGAATCTCACTTTAATAACACAAATGGATTATTTATTTGTGTTGCAGACAGCAAAATGCTTGGTCATCAAATCAGAAGCGGAATCGTAGACAGATTTCCAGCAGACTATCTAATAACAAATGATATTATCGATTATCAACTTCAACAAAGAACTAATAAATTTGATAAAAGATTTCTCAATGTTTTCCAACCGCTTAATAGAAGTTTTGAAAGTAGATTGGTCTATAATGAAACTCTTACTGCAAATCATATAGAAAAAGAAACAAAGCTTTTAGTTTGGGATGTACGTTTAAAATAGAATTTACTAATCTTTATACTTTAACACTAAAAATAGTTTATTTACGATTTGACAGACCATTAACGAACAAATTACTAATTTTTTAAAATTTACACACTAATAAACAAAAAGCATCATGTTAAATAATTACAGGATTTTCGCCACCACAAATCCAATAATGAGTGCCAGAACAAATGCAATAATGATCTTGACATAATCAGTTTTTTTATTTTGAACCTCCAGATTCAACCTGACATTTTCCTGTTTCAATGTTTCCAGATTGATCTGCAAAGACGAAGTCTTTTCATTGATGGCAGACTGTACATTCTTTTCGTGCAGAACAGCGATCTCTTTTTTATAGCTCTCCATTTCTGCCTGTCGCTGTTTTTGCTGCTCCTGAAAATTCTTCTGCAGATCTTCCAACTGTTTCCCTGATGTTATCTGAAGTTTCTGAAACTCTTCATTCCTTACCTTAAGCTGATCTGAAAAGGTCTTGTTATGCGCCTCGCTTTGTTCCTTGTATGTTTTCTGGGCTTCTGCAAATTCCTCATTTTTTTTCTTCAGCTGTTTTTCCAAAGTTTCTACCTGCTCCGAAAACTGCTTGGTGACATCCTTTTTGACCTCATCTATGAGAAGAGCCCTTGAATTGGATCTTTCATGGGATAATTTTTCAGCAATGGCATGTAATCCAGCCCCATAATCGTGTGGCAAATGAAAACGCTTGTCAGCCAGCTTATCCAATAAGGTCTCATCAACCGTATGACCTATGGCAGTCACAGTAACCATGTTCATCTTAATGAATAACTCTGATAAGGTTATATCATTGAAGGTTTCCATACTCTGACGGTCTCCTCCTCCCCTTACCAAAGCAACGATATCATAATCCAAAGCAGAAACTTCGTTCAGTATCGAAATGATAGCAGTAGACGACGTGATGTTGCAGCTGTGATCGGAAATATGAAAATATTTTCGGGAAACATCCAATCCTTCAAAAAAGTCCTTTTGCACGATCGCATTGTTTCCATAAATGTTAGCGACCCTTACCTTTTCATCTTTCAGCATCTTATCCCTGATAAGAGTTTCAAGGTCTTTTGACCCTGTCTCGAGTTTTTTCTGGATCAGTGCGTACCTTTCCAGTTCCTCTTCAGATATCGATCTTTCTTCCTGCTGAACGATCTCGTCCACAACAAAACGTAATTCAATCGAAGAATTCTTAATGCTTTTCTCAATAAAGCCTCTGAGCGTATACATCTCATTATTGGTAATCTTGCTCCTGAGTAATGAAGAAATACGAATGCCGATCGAAGTATGATCACCTTCTGAGAACAGTAGATCATAATAATAGTTTCCATAGGATTTACCGCCACCATACGCATACCTTCCTTTAAGATAGATGAGATTGACCGTAGCATTGAGCTTCAGGGCATTGCTGAAAATCCCAATGACTGAGGCTGGTGAATAGATCGGATATGTTACATCTTGATCGTCCATGTGATTGACTGTCTTTTTAAAAAAGCATTCCAAAGATATTGTTAATTGAACTAAAATAAAACAGCGTTCTTAATAATATCTTGGCGAAGTAAGTGTTGAAATAAAATATGTATATATACCAATCCTTAAAAAAAGAATATACAATATAACTTCACATATTTTATTGCAGCAATTAAGATATTAGTTTGCTATAGAACAAAATATCCCCATATTTTAGATGATGAGTTACAAAAAAAAAATAATTCATCAGAGAATAAAATGCACGTACTTGGAAATTTAACAATATTAGCATTTTAGTAAACAAACACAAATATTTAAAAATTATTTGCCTTAATATTTTGTTTTTTTGCATTCACTGTGGAAGAGAATCCCATTGAAGGACGAACACCGCAAGTGCAGTTATTGCTGTTTTTTCATAATTAAATATTATGACAGAACTAACTTTAATGGTTCACGGCACTCAATAAACAAGCTTAAGAAAAACCCTTAAACTAGTTTAAGGGTTTATACAAATTGGATTGTTTACTTAATTTGAGTTATAAAGCTGCATTTAAAACCTTTTCCTCTGAATAAACAAGACCTTCATAACAAGCATTATAAATATCTTTCAACTCTTCAACGGTTGGTTTTCTAGGGTTGAATCCTGTACAAGGGTCTAAAAATGCATTGTTTGCCATAAAGTCCAGATTTTTATCCCAGTCTTCACGAGAGATCCCGAATTCTTTTATTGCAGATTGGTTGTTCACTTCTGATCTCAAAGTTTCAATAGCCTGAGCCAATTCTTCAGTGGTTTCTTTACCGATCACTTTTGCCAGATCCGGAAAACGACTGCTTTCTTTTTCATTAAATCGAATCACATTCGGTAAGAAAATCGCATTACAAGCACCGTGAGGAACGCCAAACAAAGCTCCTACCTGGTGAGATAATGAATGTACAATTCCCAACCACGCATTGTTGAAAGCAAGACCTCCCATAAATGAAGCATCATGCATATTCTGACGGGCTGTGATATTATTTGGATTTTTTACCGCTTCTTTCAGATTATCAAAAACGATTTTTAAACCACCTTTGGAAAGTGCATCTGCAAAATTATTGTCGATGTTTGAAACATAAGCTTCGACGCAATGTGTCAAAGCATCCAATCCTGTGTTTGATGTAACGTGAGCCGGCATCGATGCACAGATCTCGCCGTCGATAATTGCCACATCAGGAGTCAATTCATAAGAAACGATTGGATATTTTACACCTTTTTCACGGTCTGTGATTACGGCAAGACCTGTAGTTTCAGTTCCTGTTCCGCTGGTTGATGGGATGGCAATGAATTTCGCTTTTTTTCTTAAAGTCGGAACACTGAAAGGTTTGATCATCACTTCGAAATCAGCATCCGGATATTCGTAGAAAACCCACATCATTTTTGCCGCATCGATTGCTGAACAGCCACCGATCCCTACGATCCAGTCAGGCTGAAATTCCTTCATCAATTCTGCACCTTTGAAACAAGTTTCTGATGACGGATCTTCTTCTACTCCTTCATAGATCTTGGTTTCTATTCCCGCTTCATTCAGGTAAGCGACTGCTTTATCCAAAGTCCCGCTTTTTTTCATCGAGCTTCCTCCAGTCACCAAAACTGCTTTTTTACCTTTGATATTTTTTAATTCTTCAAGACTTCCCGCTCCGTGGAATACTTCTCCTGCAACAAATAACTTGCTCATTCTGTATTATATTTTACGTTAAAATTATAGTACAAAGGTAGGTCAGGTAGAAAGCGAAGTGTTATACAATTGGGTTTATCTGTTATAAATTTGAGCCAGTTCCTCCTGAAGTTCCGTCGGAGTTTCTTTTAGTTTCGTTTTTACGAATTTATTGAGTGCAGAAGGCGAACTGAATCCCAGTTCCATCGATATCTGCTTATGAGAAAGGTCAGAAAACAACAACAGTCTTTTGATTTCCTGTAGAATACGGTTGTGAATTGCATTGATAGCAGTCTCGTCACAATGCTTCTTCGTAATATTGTTCAGTTTTTTGGTAGTGATTGCTAGTTTAGATGCGTAATACTGAACGGTACGCTCATTTTTGTAACGCTCATTCAGCATTTTTTTGAAACGAATGTATAGCGTTTTATCTGTTTCGTGCTGTAAAACAGGATGCTGACCGTGAACCAACTCAATCAATCCCAAGAGGAAGATCTTGATATAAAAACGCGCCTGCTCTTTTCGGACAAGACTTGGGTTAAGATATACGTTCTCAATATCAATCGCGAGCTTTTTTGACTGTTCAAATTCTGAAGGTGATAAAAAGACACAATTGAGATGAGTAGCAAGATCAACATTATAGGAAAGAAGTTCGTTTTTAAGAATGTCAGAACAGAATAGTACTTCCTCAAACAAAATGATCTTTCCCGAAACGTCGGAAGATGTACTTGTAACAGAAGAAATCTGTTCAGGAAAAATAATTGATATTTTGCCTGAACTAAGTTTAAATTTTTGGTCCTCGATCTGAATTTCTATTTCTCCTGATTCTAACATCAGAATGCAAAAGTGATCTTTTTTATGAGGCAAAAGGTAATTCTCGAGACCTGACAAGCTCAGGTCAAATGCGCGAAAAGAAAGATTTTGATCTTCCGGTTTTTGAATATTCTTTTTTATTTCTAAACGTTTCAAATTGTAATTTTTCTAAGTGACCATTGATTGATCAAGTTAACTTTTCCCAACTATATTCTTCCGTATTTTACTTAAAAATTCTGATGTGATCCCTAAGTAGGAAGCGATCTGCGTGTTTGGCAGTCTATTAATTAAGGGAAATCCCTTTGAAAATTAACATATCTTTCCTCGGCAGCATCAGTGATACTTTGCAATATACGATCCTGAAAATTAATAAATTTCCTTTCGTTGATCATTTTAAATTTCCTGTCAAATTTATGATAATTGATATAAAAAAAGCAGATCATAGATTTCCATTATTCTGAAAGGCACTGAGGCTTGCAATTTTATTATCGTTCATATTATAAACGATCTCAACGGAAAAACTTGACATTTCATATAGGACAAACTTTAATCCATCCTTATGGGTTTCATTGATGATCCGTCCTTCCTTCACAACCATTTCATATTGAGATTGATTGGTCATATTTTTAAAATCGTAGTACGAAATAGGCATATTGCTTAATTTTTATTAAAATGTTGTAGTTCAGTAGTGATTGGCTTCATTAGTTATTTTGATCCTTGAAAGAAAAATTTAAAGTTGTGGTACTTAAACAAATTTATCATCCACGTATCAGCCGAAATGTAAGATTAATTCTTTCTTTCATAGGTATCATCGATTTGGCGATCCGGTGTTCCCAGTTCTCCTGAAGGTCTCCTTTCATGATGAGTAGTGAGCCATTGGGAAGTGGCAGGCTGTATTTGCTTTGATGATGGTCTTTTTTTCTGAAATCAAAATTCCTGGTTTGCCCGAGACTGACGGACGCAATCACGGGACGCTTTCCATACCTGCTTTCCTTATCCCGGTGCCAGGCAACTGAGTCATTGTTGTCTCTGTACAGATTGAGCAGTACACCGTTGAACCGATAACCGAACTCTTTTTCAATTCTTTCTTTTAGAGATAACAAGTCTGGAGTCCAGGCGTTAATACTTGATGTATTGCTATCAGCCGATTCGTACGACTGCTTGTCATCACCATACCATGCAGTCAGTCGCGGTGTTACAACTGTCTTATCATACATTTTCTGGGTGCGCTGTTCCCACGGAGCTGTTTGAAGCAGATGGTGTTTTAACTGATCTGCCTCTTCACTGCTCAGGAAATTTTCTTTATACTCCAAAAGATCTTTTGGAAACTCGTAAAACTCCTCTGCATCAAATAAACTCAACTGGTTCATGCAATTTCTTTTAACAATTATTTTTAAACCATTCCATTTCTACAGGACATTTATTTTTCATCATTTCTGTTTTTAACTTCCCTCAGTGAAATTTTTTATGAATTGAATTTTAAAATTCCGTTCTCAAGATTACTGATACTGCGTTTAGCCTCATCGACCAGATACTTTAGATTTGCATGACCAGGCATATAATAGGGTTTATAATCCTGTGGTAATATTCCTCTAACATAACGCCATATCTGAACGATATTTGTTAAAGGAATATCATACGGGTTATAGAATGTGTTATCTGCAGCTACCGTAAGCGTATCTTTATTTCTTTTCACAAAGGTTTTGAACGTATAGCCTTCAGACGTGATGAACATATATTCCTTCCCCTTTTTAAGATCATCCAGCTGTTCAACATATTCACCGATCACACAGGTTCCGTCTGCAAATGGCGGCATTGAATCACCATCAGCCATAAAACCCCTGAATATGCCATGACCCAGAAATGGCAACTGAATCCTGGGAAGACTTTCAATATATTCCGGATCACTGAATCCGTTCAGATAGCCCATTGAAGCTTTCTGGGGGACAATTTCAATATACTTGTTTCCTTCGGTGTCTACTACTACCGGCAGCAATATCTTATTCCCCGGGAGGTTGACCATTTTGTCCAAAGGATACTTTCTTATATCAACCGTAACCAGCAGATCAATGCTGATATTGTAATACTTGGAGATCCTTATCAATACTTCAATAGGAGGTTCTGCATTCCCATACTCATATGAAACATATCTCGATCTGGTAAGGATGAGTTCATCTGCCAGCTTATGCTGGGTCAGATTTTTTTGACCTCTCAAAAACACGATGTTATCTGCAAAAATTGACATTGTCATAATTTATGACAACAAATATACACATTTTGTTTAAAAACGTGACTAAGTTTGCAGTATGGAAAGAGCAATTGCACATATGGATCTGGACACATTTTTTGTCTCCTGTGAGCGGCTGAAAAACTCTGTGTTGGAGAAACAGCCCGTGATCATTGGAGGCGGTGACCGTGGTGTGGTGGCATCATGCTCGTATGAGGCGAGAGAATTCGGTGTCCGCTCGGCGATGCCCATCAGGATGGCTTTGAGGTTGTGCCCTGAGGCTAGGGTGATCAAAGGTGATATGGAATATTATTCCAATATGTCACATCTGGTGACCGAGGTCATTCAGGAAAAAGTACCGGTGCTTGAAAAGGCCAGCATCGATGAATTTTATCTGGATCTTTCCGGAATGGACAAGTTCTTTGGCTGTTATCAGTGGACAAACGAAGTTGCCGATGCTGTGATGAAAAATACAGGTCTGCCAATCAGTTTTGCCCTTTCCACCAATAAGACAGTGTCCAAAATCGGGACGGGTGAATCCAAACCCATTGGAAAACTGGAGGTCAGGGCTTTGGATGTCCAACCTTTTTTAAATCCGTTGTCTATCAAAAAGATCCCCATGGTCGGGCCAGAGACCTTTCAGCTGTTTTCAAGGTTAGGTGTCAAAACCATTAAGACCCTTTCTGAGATGCCGGTCGATGTATTGCAGGAGCTTGTCGGAAAGAACGGCACTACCCTTTGGAAAAAAGCCCACGGCATCGATGAAACCCCCGTCGTTCCCTACTCCGAAAGAAAGTCGATCTCTACGGAGAACACTTTTTCCCAGGACACCATTGATATTCAGAATATCAGGAGTGTTTTATCAGGAATGGTTGAAAAACTTTGTTATCAGCTGAGACATGAAAAATGGCTGACCTCAACGGTTTCAGTTAAGATCAGGTATTCAAATTTTGATACGGAGACCAAACAGTGCAGAATTCCCTATACATCGGCTGATCATACTTTACTCAGGTATGTCCTGGAACTATTCAACAAAGTCTATACACGAAGAATGAGGATACGGTTGATCGGTGTAAGGTTTACCGGTTTGGTTCACGGCTGTCATCAAATGGATCTTTTCGAAGATACGGAAGAACTCATTTCATTATATGAGACAATGGATAAGATCAAAAACCGATTCGGTACCTCAAGTGTTGGCAGAGCATCAGGCTTGTTATTTTAATTTTTTATTATGTTTCTCAATTGCCATTCATATCACAGTCTGCGTTATGGGACCATCTCTGTCGAAGACCTGGTCCAGAAAGCTGTTGATCATAGACTCAAGGTCTTGGCATTGACTGACATCAATACGGTTACCGGTATCTATCAATTTTATAAGCTTTGTCAGAGTGCAGGGATCAAACCAATCCTTGGGGTTGATGTTAGAGTTGAAAATCAATATTATATTTGCCTGGCCAAAAATCCTGAAGGTATCGCAGAGATCAACAGGCTTCTGACCAATTATAATTGTGAGGGAATTGAGATTCCTAAAGCTAATCCTGAACTTGAAAATACTTTTGTGATCTATCCTTTAAAGAATATTCCTGAAAAACTGCTTGAACATGAATTTATCGGAATAAGACACGATGAGTTAAATCTGTTATATGCTCCTGAGCTAAAGTCCTTGACCCATAAAATGGTTATCCTGCATCCAATAACCTTCAAAACTGATGAAGAATATGAACTTCATAAAGTTTTAAGGGCAATAGCTGGAAATACTTTATTCAGCAAACTGACAGAAGATGATTACTGTAAAAGCAATGAGAAATTTATTGGTAAAAGAGAACTATTAAGGAAGTATTCCCAATATCCGGAGATCATTGAAAACACCAGATATATCGTCGATGAATGCAGTTTTGATTTTGATTTTAAAACTCCCAAAAACAAAAAATATTTTACAGAAAGCAAAGAGAGTGATTTTGAATTGCTGAAACAATTGGCTTTTGATGGACTGCATACCAAGTATTCTGTTGATGATATACAAGCCAAAGCAAGGGTAGAGAAAGAACTGGCGGTGATTGACCAGTTGAATTTCTGTGGTTACTTTTTAATTACATGGGATATCATCCAGTACAGCAAACGGATGGGATTTATGCACGTCGGAAGAGGAAGCGGTGCCAACTCCATTGTCAGCTATTGCATCGGAATTACTGACATCTGTCCCTTGGAATTGGATCTCTACTTTGAAAGGTTTCTGAATCTTAACCGAAAAACCCCACCTGACTTTGATATTGACTGGAGCTGGAAGAACAGAGATACCATATTGGAATATATCTTTAAAAAATATGGAAAAGACCATGTGGCTTTTTGTGGAACCAATGTGGAGTTTAAAAGCAGGTCAAGGTTCAGGGAACTGGGCAAAGTATTCGGACTGCCAAAGGAAGAATTAGATCAGCTCTCCAAAAGACCGAAAGATCAGCATGATCAGAATTCCATTGTTGAGGAGATCTACAAGTATGAAAAGTTACTGATCGGTTTCCCTAATCAAAGAAGCATGCATTCCTGTGGGATCCTGATCTCTGAAGAGCCTATCACCAATTATTCTGCTTTGGAATTTCCGCCCAAGGAGTTCCCCATTGTACAATTCGATATGCATACGGCAGAGGAAATTGGTCTGGAAAAGTTTGACATCCTTTCACAAAGAGGATTGGGAACCATCAAGGACACCGTTAATTTGATCGAAGAAAAAAGAGGGATCATTGTAGATATTGAGGATACAAGGATCTCAAAAAATGAGGCCAAGTGCAATGAGTATCTGAGTATCGGAAAGACGATTGGCTGTTTCTATATTGAATCGCCTGCGATGCGGGGTTTATTGAGAAGATTGAAATGCGATAACTACAAAGTACTGGTCGCCGGCTCATCCATTATACGCCCAGGAGTAGCACAGAGCGGCATGATGCGGGAATATATATTCCGGCATAACCATCCTGACCAGTTTGAATATTTTCACGAGGTCTTTGAGAAAGAACTTGGTGAGACCTATGGCATTATGGTATACCAGGAAGATGTCATCAAGATCGCTTTGCATTTTGGCGGTGTTTCTGCGGAAAATGGGGATGTCTTGCGCAGAGCGATGAGCGGTAAAGGCCGTTCTTTATCTGCATTACAGAAATTAAAAGATGACTTCTTTGAGTCTTGCAGTAAAAAAGGGCATCCTGAACAATTATCTCAGGAAGTCTATCGGCAGATCGAATCGTTTGCGGGATATTCATTCTGCAAGGCACACTCTGCTTCCTATGCAGTGGAAAGTTATCAGAGTCTCTATCTCAAAGTCTACTACCCTATTGAATTTATGGTCTCAGCCATCAATAATGGTGGTGGATTTTACAGAACAGAAGTATATGTTCACGAGGCAAAAATGGCAGGAGCGACCATTCATAATCCCTGTGTCAACCTTAGTGAATTTCAGACGACAGTCTATGGAACAGATGTGTACTTAGGCTTTATGCACATTGAAAAACTGGAAGCAACGATTAAGCAGGTCATTCCCGAAGAAAGAAAGAACAACGGGGACTACAGGTCACTTGAAGACTTTGTCAAAAGGGTATCCATCGGTATAGAAACATTGCAGACCCTTATTTTCATCGGTGCTTTCAGATGTACAGGAAAACAAAAACATGAATTGCTGATCGAAGCCAGATTCTTGTTGTCTAAAGGACAATATAGAACGAAGGTCATTTCTTTATTCGCTGAGCCACAAAAAGATTATCAACTGCCGGTTATTGAAAGGAATCAATTTGAAGATGCTTTCGATGAAATTGAGATCCTGGGTTTTCCCGTTTCCTTTTCTATATTTGATCTTCTTAAAACAAAGTACAGAGGCCATGTCATGGTACAGGATCTTTTGAAGTATCATAAGAAGCAGGTAAAGATGCTGGCCTATCTGATCTCGAGAAAACATGTGCCCATTAAAAATAAAAATCATCCCGGAAAGAGAGATGATATGTACTTCGGAACCTGGATCGATGCCGAAGGGGAATATTTTGATACCGCCCATTTTCCTGACAGCCTGAGAAAGTTCCCCTTTAAAGAAGGCGGTATCTATCTGTTATTGGGGACTGTAGAGATTGACTATCACTTTCCCACCATCACTATCACAAAAATGGCCAAGATGCCACTGATTGCTGATCCACGTTATTCTATGGATCAGGAAAAGTCCCAGGAAATTGAAAGAAGTCTCCGAGAAGATGTGAGTATGACCTTAAGGAAACCTTATCCACAAGAACAGGAGATCGGACTGCCGAGAAGCAAGATGAAGTAATCCACGAGACAAATAGTATATATTTATATGTTTATTTATCGCTTTTTTATGATTGATCAGTTGATCTTTTGACCTGGATCAACATCACTGAAATAGATGCCAGTAAAAATAAGGTACCGGCCATTGTGATAGCATTTGAAGGATCGCTTCCCAGAAAATTTTTATAGATAAAACCAAATGAAACTGTCTGAATCAACATCGGGATAACGATCATCATATTGATCACTCCCATATAAACACCTCTTTTTTCCGCAGGAATGGATGGCGAAACCATTGAATATGGCAGTCCCATCATAGCGGCCCATCCAATTCCAAAAAGGATCATCGGCAGCAATATTAAATATTCATTGTGGATGAATGGTAAAATCAGTAAAGAAATGCCTGTTGCCCAAAGACAAAAAACGTAGACATTTTTTGAGGAATATTTTAGTGCAAAAGGAATGAGCATCAATGCTGATATCATGGTGATGAAATTATAGAAACCATTCATCAATCCGGTTTGTCCGACTGCTGTCTCTACCAGATTCAGTATGTTCTTAGCCCAGGACATATCACTCTGTGATACTGAAAGTCCATTTTTTGAAAGTTCAATGAAATGATTGGCCTGTTGCTCATCACTTTCAGAAACATGATACAGGGTCTGCTTGATCATCGGGGTTACAAACTGCCAGTAACAGAAAAGCGCATACCACTGAAACAGATAGACCAGTGCCAACTGCCAAAGTATTTTGGGCATTTTGATGATCGCAGTAAAAATATCCACAAACGGAGTGAAGACCGTATCATTTTCTTTTTCTGCTTTTAGCTTGATCAGTTCTTCTTCAGTCGGAGGAATTTCCGGGGTCTTATACACCGACCATACCACGGATGCAATCGAACAGAAAGAGCCTAAGAAAAACGAATAATAGACCCATGCAGGTATGCCTCCGGGTTCTGAACTTCCTCCAAAGTATTTTTGAAAAGCAAACAGAGAGAGATTGGCCAGCGTAATTCCACCACCGACAAACAGACTCTGCATCTGAAAACCATAGGTTTGCTGCTCCTCGGGAAGTTTATCCCCGATAAAAGCCCGGTAAGGTTCCATGGCTGTATTGTTCGCAGCATCCAGAATCCACAATAGACCTACTGCCATCCAGATCGAAGAACTGAACGGAAATACAAACAAAGCTAAGCTGCAGAATACAGCACCCAACAGAAAGAATGGTTTCCGCCTTCCCCATTTCACGCTCCAGGTCTTATCACTGATGGCTCCGATGAGTGGTTGAATGAGCAATCCTGTTACAGGACCTGCCAGATTAAGGATAGGAAGCTGATCTGCGTGAGCTCCCAAAAAGGAATACAAAGGATTGACAGCGGTCTGCTGAAGACCAAAACTGTATTGAATACCAAAGAAGCCGACATTCATATTCCAGATCTGCCAGAAACTAAGCTTAGGTATTATTTTTTTATTCATAATTTACGGCTTTACAATTTGATAATCTTTTCCAAGCACGATATCTGCCTTTTCCTTCAATTGACGAATGATGTTATGCTCAATACCCAAAACCTTTTCAATGAATTCACTCTGCTCATCACGGTTTCTCTGGATTCTGTTTTCATAGGTATCCTTGTAATTCCGGTCTATGAATATACTGAAATCAAACTCATCAATGCTCAATATATAGGTTCCCTCAATAATAAGAACCTGGATGTCATCAAGGTCGAGAATTTCCTGTGATACAGAGTTGTTCTGATAATGAACCAAAGGCTTTTTGATAGAAGAACTCCCCTTTTTAAAATCTTTGATGTTTTCTTCGATCAATTCCAACTGAACTTCATGCATTCCGATATTGTCAAAACTCTTTTGACGGTTCTCATGATTGGTTTTCGGTGGAAACTTAAAATAGTCATCCATTTGAATCACAAAACTCCCGATCCCATGTTCTTCCAATACTTTTTTCAAAGCGAAGGCAGTAACCGACTTTCCACTGCCACTCTCCCCGCATATTCCGACTGCCCATTTTTTAGTGTGAATATTATTTTGTCCTAAGATCTTATAGATATTTTCTGCGGTCTCCAAATGTCTCTTCTCCAAATTAATTATATCTCCAATCATGTTCTAATCTGTTTTTAAATAATAGTTTTTTTGTAATGATCAATTTTCATCTTTATATTTTCATCAAAAGATAACCAGATGCTGAAAAGCACAATTGATCTGTGCCGGAAGGGATCAACTGATCCGTCGAATAATATTCTCTGAAACTTGAACCTTTCTCCGTCAGAAGTTTTTCATACTGGTTGACAATCTTTTCAGGAATTTCACCATATCCTCTTTTCTTCAATCCGACACATAGCCATCCGAGATAGATGGGCCATGAACCTCCGTTATGGAATTGATAGGGCTCATTTTTGAAGTCATAACTGTAATTGTTTTCAAGTAAATTCCAGTCAGCATCCTTTGGAAAGATGATCGGATAAAAAACAGGAAGCATCCAGTGTTGAAACTCTTTATTCAAGTCTTCTAAAAAATGAGTGAAACCATCCAGCTCTACATCAAATCCTAAAAAGATCGCTAAAGCATTTCCAGCAAGATCGAAGCGTTCATCGTACCCGTTGGCATTCAAGGATGCCCACAAGTAGGGTTTTTCTCTGGCTTTCTGATAGGCTGTTGGATGATATTTACTTCCATCAAAACTGTTCTTCCTGAAATTATTTTCGATCAGTTTTTTTTTGGTTTCAGCAAGAGATTTCAGATTTTCATCTTCATACAACTCCGCTGCATTTTTCAAAGCCCAATACCCGAGAACGTTGTCATACAGAACATAACCCGACGTCACATATTCGTCTGCCCAGTTGCCGCCTAACGGACTGTACAATAAACCCCGCTGGTTAAATTCCCAGGTCTTTAAACAAGAAAATGCTTTGTATATTTTCTCTTTTAAAGCATCTTTTAATACTTCACCTTTAGAATATGTTATGTATTCACAAGCTCCGATGATCCACCAGATTGTTGCATCTGTTCTCCCGACAAGCGTCCCGTAACTTGCTTTATCTCCATAAACATTTGAAGGAATCTGTCCGTTCTCCGCCTGATGACCTGCTAGGGTTTTGATCGATCTTTCCAGACCATCAACGATCATTTGGTTTTTGATAAAAATGCCCGTAATTCCCGTCATCATAGAATCTCTCGACCAGACTCTCGCATAATTGTCTTTCTTTTCAGAAGATGCAAGAATTCCTTGTTCTGAGATCGCCCGTTCTATAACCTGCAAGGCTTTTTGTGTAAACATCTACTATTTTTTTTGAAATGATAATAATTTAAATAAAGCTTTTTGTAATACATTTAGAAATCAAACTTTACACTTGCGCCCATAGTTCTTCCCGGCAGCGTTCTCGCTCTTACAATTCCGTTCGTTCCTTGTAAAGTTCCTTCTTCTGCCTCTGTAATGGCCAATGCATTGAATACGTTGTTGGCATTGACATTCAGCGTTAAATTTTTCAATAATCTGTAAGAAATGTATGGATTTACAGTCACATAGCCCGGCATGACCAGCTTATTACTGTCCTGTGTAAATGCTTTTGTAGACCCCACTGCAAAGAAACCAAAGCTTAATTTTTCAATATTCACATTGGGGTTGAAAGAATACATGAATTTCGGCGTTCTTCTCGGCATATTTCCTATGATGGTCTGGTCAATCGCATTTTTAATTTCAGCATGCGTGTAAGTCAATCCTGCTTTGATGTCAAAGTGTTTATTGAGTTTAAAGAATCCGTCCAGCTCTACACCAAATGATTCATATTTATTTTCTGTTCTGAGCTGCGTGGTCGCTTCATAATTTGCTTCAATCGTTCTTGCCTGAAACAAGGTTGTATTGAGATAATAATTTGGTCCTCTAAGTTTATATCCTACTTCAATCTGATTTAATTTATTAACTTTTACAGCGTCTAAAGCAGGGTCATCATTGTTGGTATAGTTGTAACCTGCGAATAGAATTCGGTCGGCAGAAGCACTTCCACCCTGGCTTACTCTCGCAAATAATGCATTACGTGAATTTAAGGCATAGTTAGCTCCAAATGAATACCCGAAAATGCCGTATTGATAATCAACAGGTACAGTTCCACTCACCACTTCTACTGCATATTCCGGTGTTTCAAAAGTGCCGTTTTGGTTGATATCAATAACTCTCCTTGTGTTTTGTGTTCCTGAAAAACTTCCTGAGACATTCCCAAAATCATATCTTGCACCAAGATCCAAAGTTAATTTTTCAATAGGATTGATTTCGACCTGCGCATGTGGTGCGATCACCGAATATTTGGTGTCATAATTTCTATTAACTCCGCCAAAAGCCGGAACACCGTAGTTCAGAAGTCCGTTGTCTGTGATTTTAGTTCCTGTATTGCTGATAATATCTACTAAACGTGCATTGTTATCAGAAACTTCCATCAGATACGTATTCCAGTTCCATGAAATGTTGATGTTTTGAGAACTGTTGTAAACACCTGCGTTCATTTTCACTGTATTCCATTTTTTGCTGATATTGACATCGCTGAAGAAATTATTGAGATTGTTTAGTTTGGTATTGAACAGAACTGTTTTCATGTATTTTGCATTGCTGTCAACTTCTGTATTGGTTCCCGCATACACCGCACTTCCATAATCAGTAACAGATTCTAGGATTTCAGACTTGCTTCCTACGGAAGCAGGAAAAGGCGCTAAAAACTGACCGTCATTGGCAGCGTATCTTGCTTTTGCATCCAGTTTCCATCCGGATCCTAAATCGTAGTTAAACTCGGCTCCAACGGTTTTAGAAACTGAATGCATTCCATCACGGATATCACTTTTCAGGATCTGCCCGTTTGCCCCAAGCGTAACATCATTTTTAAAATTGGAAGACTGCAAAGCAGCTGTTAGGATGTCAAAGTTATTTAAAGAGCTGTAATCAGGATTTGAATCTGAACCTGAAACGGCGATAGGCATCGGCATATAAGCCGCTGTCCGGTCGTCCAGGTATTTACCATACAATCTGATACTACCCTTCTCTAATTTCTTTAATAAAGACAAACGGAACTGCCCTCCGTTATTAGAGGTATATCCTGTTTTTCTGGGACCATCTCCGCCTCTGTAGAATCCGCCTACACCGATATAAAAATCTTTACCCAATGGTGTTCCATAGTCTATATCTGTTCTGAAATTCTGATAATTCAATCCTATTTGCTGCGTGATGCTTCCGCCTTCTTGCTCACCTGTTTTTGTAATAAAGTTGATGATCCCTGCCGGTGAGTTGGAAGCAAAAACAGATGCAGACCCCCCTCGTAATGCTTCAACACGGGATACGAAAGAATCAAATCTTGTGAACTGATCCTGCGTTCCAAACGCAATGTCACCAAACTGCATAACCGGAAGACCATCTTCCTGAATTAATAAATATCTTGAACCTCCTGCAGATACAGGAACACCTCTTACTGTTATATTTGAATTACCCTCACCGCCTGAAGATTCCGCACGAATTCCCGGAATCGTTCTGAAGATCTCAGCGGTAGTGCGCGGGGCTGAATTGATAATATCAGCAGATTTCAAAGTAGAAATGGATGTACTGGTCTTAATAGAATTTTTAGGGTTTGAGTTACCTGTAATAACCACCTCATCGATCACCTTGTCTTTGGGGGATATTGTATCCGTTACCGTGTTTTGAGAGAACATAAATGCCGCTATGTTCATGGTTCCGAAAACCAGCAATTTCTTTACTACTTTTGATTCCATAATATTTCTGAGTTTTTTGTTATGTCTCAAAAGTATTTTTTTTAGGGTATCAAAAATTGATTTTGAACACACTGTTAACCCTGTATTAATTTCAAACGATTGCGCAAACGGTTGCGGTTGATAACTTAAAAATAAATTAACTTTTTATTAAGAAATTACAATCGTTTATTTAACAAATATTAACAAAATAATAATCGAAAATTATTCTTAATTTCTCCTAATAATTGACACGAGAAATCAAAATGAAAAGAACTACAATAAAAGACCTCGCAGAAATGCTTAATATAAGCACTTCTACAGTCTCCAGAGCATTGAAGGATCATCCTGACATCAGTAGTTCTGTTAAGCTCAAGGTCAGGGAAGCTGCCGAAACATTTAATTACGTCCCCAACGATTTTGCCATCAACTTTAGAAACAAGTCATCTAAAGTTATTGGTCTTATTGTTCCGGAAATATCGATGTTCTTCCTTCCGTCAATTATAAACGGGATTTCTTCCATTCTTAATAAGGAAGGCTATCGGTTTTTCACACTATCATCCGGTGATTCCTATGAAACAGAAAAGGAACATATCGAGACCTGCATCAACTCAAGAGTAGACGGCATTCTGATCTCCCTGACGAAAGAGACCAAGGACTGTAAACATCTGCGTAAATTAGTAGACATGGAAATTCCGGTTGTCATCTTTGATAAAACGGTTCCACAGGATATTTTTGAATCTGTTGTATTTGACAATGTGAAAAATTCCGAACTGTCAGCAGATAGATTGATCGATCATGGCTGTCAAAATATCCTGGCGATCTTCGGTGATGAAAATCTGGAAATTACCCAAAGCCGATTGAATTCTTTTGAAACCAGGATAAGACAATCTCCAGCAATAGATCTGACAATCATTTTCTGTAAATCCGCCGATCAGGTCAAAGAAAAATTGGACCTGCTTTTAGATGACCGTTCATTTGATGGTTTCTTTGCCATGAGTGATGAAACACTAATGGGATTGCACAGTTCACTGATCAAACGAAATCTCAATAATACCAACAAAAAGGTGGTGGCAATAAGTGAAGGAACACTTCCAAAATTTCTCGATGAAACTTACGAATATCAGATCAACGATGGTCACCAGATGGGAAGTTTCGCTGCAAAAAGGTTAATGGAAAAACTGATGAATGATAGATCCAAAGTTTCAGAAAATTCTAACCAAAGTCACTACCTATAATCTACTTTACAAATAATGGATGGTCACAAAAAACCCAGCCGAGGCTGGGTAAAACTAATAACCATGAAAACTCAAATTAAACATGAGAATCGCTTCACAATGAAGCAATAAACAGACCAACTCAACCAAAATATTACAATTAAGGTTATATTATGTCTAATTATCCCCTTGTGATTTCACTAGCATCTTCTACTAAAAATATTTTCTCTCAGGTTCATACAACAATATAGCTGACAATACGCTTACAATTAAAGATTGAATAGTTTTCGGCAAAGCCTAATGACACCGTTACTTCCTTTTACAAAACCTATTCTGTACATTTCATTTTCGTTATCAAGAATACCTTTTTGGTTGCAATCTATAAAAGCACTAAAGGTGCGTACTTTGAAAGATCCCGTTTGTTCTTCCTTTAACCGTCATCTTATATTCTTTCCCTCTTTCAATATTTCCAATTTCCACTTCCGGTAATTGAGATACCATAAGCCCAATACCAGTATTCCAAAATGCTGTTTTCCGTTGCAGGATTACCCGGAACTGTAGTATCAGTAGTGATTGTCTGTGCAGATAACACTCCTGATGAGACCAAGCCATTTTTTTAAAAGATAAATTCTTATCAGTTAATCCTTTACTTTTTTCAAATACATCCAATTTAGAAAGAATGATACTTTCTGTATTCTCAGATATTGGATTAATTGCTTTTAGATGATCGCCTGATTGATTCTGAAGATTTTGCTCGTCAAATGACTTTAACCTTTCATTCTCTAGCTTTAAAAATCACATTTGAGTTTTAGTATTTTTATATATCAAATAAAAACTTCCGTTTATAATTATAATAATGTTTAGCATAACATATTGAATTATTTTTTTGTTCACTAAATTATTTTAGAAAAAGTTTTTGAAGACAGTACATGCAATTTTATTGGTCGTACAAATAAAATTAATTCGATCAAGACGGCATTCATCTTTAGTAAACTGAGTAAGCCTATAATAATTTTTTGTAGCCATTACAATGACTACTTTTTAAGAACTTTCTTCATTTGCATATTCTTCTCAACTAAAATAATAGCGATGCTATTTTATTTTAAAAAGAATGACACTTTATTTTTCCAATTCATGATCTTTGCGATTCGATTATGTAGGCAATTTGATATTAGAATAGAACTTGCAAGCGTTAGTATTAAATATCCAATGATCTGTACTAACATAAACTAGATTGTTTTAAGATAAAGTTCCTGTAGTTCTTCTGCTGTAAATGCTTTGGAATGTACATTATGCACCAGCTGACCGTGCTTCATAATACCAATATTGGTCGCTACACTCACTGCATTAAAAATATCGTGGGTTGCCATAAAGACCGTTCTGCCTTCTTTCCCGAACTGGCGGACAATTTCTGTAAATTCTGCCGTAGCAATGGGATCCAGTCCGCTGGTCGGCTCATCCAGCAACAGCACTTTTGCATCCTTGGCCAACGCGATGGCAATTCCGACCTTTTGGCGCATCCCTTTGGAATATCCTCCAAGATCTTTGTGATGCGCACTCTCCTGAAGTCCTGTTCGTATCAAGAAGGATGACAGTTCATCTTTACTGTAATTGAAACCTGCAATCTTCGAAAAGAAATCCAGATTTTCTATCCCGCTGAGTTTGGGATAGAGCAATACTGTTTCCGGGATGTACGCCAAATGTTTTTTGATCTCCTGAGGATTTTCGTTCACAGAGATCCCGTTGATAAAAGCATCTCCGGAAGTTGCTTTGATAAGTCCCAGCAGAATATTGATCGTGGTACTTTTTCCCGCTCCGTTTTGGCCCAGCAAAGCGAATATTTCCCCTTTTCCCACTTCAAGATCAAGTGATCTTAGCGCTGTGAAATCATTGTATTTTTTATGTAGATTAATTGTCTTTAGCATAGTTTTCTAAATTTAAATTGTGAAAGAATGGTGAGTGAAATGATAAGAATGAGATAAGGTAAAAAGATCTTTAAAAAATCAATACTCAGATGATTCGTAAAAGATTTTGTGGTTTGTAAATTCCAGTTGACAGCATCCGCATTTTGACCGGAAAATATCAACGGATAAAATGACAGTCGTTTTTCCTCGTGAAATTTCTGCAAAGCCCTACCATACTCCAATTGATTATTAATGCCGGTTTCCGCCAATTGAGCTTCGGTAAGTTGAGTATGGACATTTGGTAGAAAATACCCCAAAATTTCCGCAGTTTTATTTCGCTTCTGCATTTTCTCTGTATACTGCTTGGAGGACGATGAAGCTTCCAGGTCTCCCATATGTTGCATGGCGTAATACCAGGTCCACGTAAATTCATCATTTTCCTCTACTTTAAAACCTTTAAATTGAGGATATGCAGTGTAGAACTTTTCCATGGTTGGTAGTTTTTCCTCGTCCCATTTGTTATGATAACCTTCTCTCTGCTGCATCACGGCTTTTAAAGATTCCTGAACGGGATAATATTTTTGGATCAGGATGTTGCTTCCCATTGGAATAATGAAATTCATCCCTACCCAAACAATCAATAAGATCAATGCATTTTGAGCTGATGATCTCCTGAATGAGATGATCCAGCGACAAAGAACAAACCAAAACAAGATATACAACCAACCTGAAAGAATGAAAACTATCAATGGTAAATTTAGAGGGATTGAAATCCAAACGATTGCTATTGCTATCAATACCAGATAGATCGTACTGACAGCCAAAAACCGAATCAGCAGTTTCGCGTCCACTAATTTTCCCAAATGACTGCTTTGGACAGACAGCAATTTCCATCTGCCACTCTCCTCTTCTTCAGAGATCAAATTGTAACAGAATGCAACAATAATGAGCGGAAATAGAAAGACCAATACGAAACTGAAATCAAAATTACCGACTGCTGCATTTGCGGGATTATAAAAATCAGCATTATAGCGCTGTTCTTCCAGATTTCTGATTGTAACGCCCTGAATTGATGGCTTGATATCACGCATCCCGATGTTAAGCGCCGCTAATTTTGGTGTTTCGTTGATCAGATTAAATTTGATGTAATATAAGATCAATCCCAGATCGTCTTTGTGATATTTTACATTTTTATCAATACTTTCTTTCTGATACTGCTCAGTTTTCGAGATGATCTCCTGATTTTTGTCCAGGAACTTCTTTCCCGTGTAGATGGCCATCATACCAGCTAAAAATAAAAAAAGAAGTGCTATGGTGTAAGCTTTATTTCGATAAAACTGTTTGTATAAATAATTTTTCATTTAAATTAATTTTAAGTTTCGACCAGATATTTCAATCATTAAAACACATATTGTCAACCAAAAAATAAGGGCTGCAGCCGGCATCCATTGTTGCTGAATACTTTTAGAAAATGAAGTAAAACGGTATTCGAAATCCGGAAATTTCTTCCAGTTATCACCTTCGATGATGGCTGGCGGACCACCTTTCTCAGGCTTTATATTGCTGATCTTTTCAATCTGAAGGTCATTAAGCTTCTGTGCCATTTTGTAACGGTAGTCCTCTGCCTGCTTCTGAAATTGGGTATATGAATAATAATCTGTTCCGGCTGCGATCATCGAGAAATTCCGGATGGCAACCATCGGATCAACAAACGCACTGATATCAGAAAACCGTTGCTGATCACGATAGGTTTTTTCCAATTCTTTTTGATGGGAGATGTAGATCTGCGAACTTATGCGCTCACCTTCCTTCATCACAAAACCACTGTAATTGAAAGGCAATTCATTTGTCGAGCCTACTTTGTAACGAGCCAAAAGAGAATCTTTGATATTTTTAAAATGAGGATCATCTGGATTATGACTGTCTCCGGCCTTCAGAATATCTTTTTCCAAGACGGTCTCAAACGCGATCCTGGAAGGTATTGGATACAGATTTTGTGCAGCAAACTGAATTCCTTTCGGTAAAAAAATAACTAATACCAGCCAAAAACCTATTAGACCTACCAATGCAGATGACGCTGTTCTACTGTTTGCAGAAATGAAAATAGTCAAACTGGAAATAAAAAAATAATACACCATATATGCTGGGAGAATAGTCAGAAGTCTAAATACAACATCAGTCCAAACAACGGCTTCTGAAACGACCGCAACAAAAAAGACAACAGGTAGTACCGGTACTAAGAACAATAATGAGAATTGCCAAAGTCCCAATACCTTACCCCAGATAATTTCTCTTCCAGATGCGCCCTGGGTACTAAGAATCTTAAGTGTTGCATCTTCCCTCTCCTTTGCTACAAGCCCAAAACCTAAAAATAAAATGATCAGCGGTACGAGACACTGAAGGATAAATGCACTGCTAAACGTGCCGAAACGTACCAAGGTTCCAGAGCTTCCCGCCTCCGAAAGATTGGCAGAATTTTGTTTATGGGCTTCAAGAAATATGACATTTCCTAAATAATCATCCAATCCATTATCAAAAATACTCAGCGGATGTCCCAGTCTGAAAACAAGATAGCCGTAATGTGCCATTCTATGCGGATGTTTTGCAGGTCTGTGTTCCCACTGTTCCCGCACTTCTTTCCTATATTTTCCAATCTGAGCACTTGTGTCATTATATTTAATGAAACCAACTCCGATACTCAAGAAGCAAAACAGAAGTATGGTTGCGGTGATCAGCAGGTTTTGTTGTCCTTTCATCAGGTCCTGCCGGGTTTTGCTGATGATGAGTTGTAAAGTGGATCTTGCCATCGTTTAAAATTTATAAGTAGCCGTTATTAAATAATTTCTTGGAGCGCCGGGAAATAACCTCAAATAATTTTGGGCGCCTATCCAATAGGAGGTGTTGGTTATGTTATTCACGTTGATTGAGAATTGAACTTTTGATCTAAAAGGTGAGTAATATAAAGCGACGTCCACGGTTGCATAGGAAGGAAGCTCAAAACTTCTGGTGAACCAAGGGACTTTTGAACTTTGATACAACATTCCCAATCCAACTCCGAAATTCTTCAGAGCTTTGATATTGGAAAAATTATATCTTGTCCAGATATTGACGGAGTTTTTGGAAGTATTTTCTTTCCGTTTCCCGTTCAGGTCAGCATTAGAATCATTTAAGACCTTAGCATCAATGTAGCTGTATCCACCGTAGATATGCCATTGTGGTACAATGTATCCTGTGAATTCAGCTTCGAAACCTCGGCTTCGGTCCGCGCCACGCTGTATCAGTTCGTCCGGCTCTGCGGGATTGTTGGCATTGATCAGAATATTCCTTTGATTGATCTCATACAAAGCCAGATTCACCGCGATCCTTCCAAATAATTGTGCCTTCATTCCAAATTCCTTCAGGTCAGAAGTTAAAGGCTTGAATCTTGCAGCCGAATTCGAACCGCTAAAACTTCCCGTATTTGGCATCAGTGTCACCGTATTAGACTGCGGCTGATAGCCTGTAAGATAGGTTCCGTAAATATTGATCTCATCTGTGATGCTGTAGGTGATCCCTAATCTGTAAAGTAATTTAGCATTATCAAAAGATGTTTCATTGGACTTTTTGAAGTTGGTAATATCCTGAAACCATTCCTGCCGAACTCCAGATAGTATTTTGAATCTTTTCCAAGTCAAAAGATGCTGAATATACGCTGCATGCGTGGTTGTAAGTGCAGACGGTAAGGCGGTCATCACATTCATATGATAAAAATCAACACCCTGATGATTCTGTGCTCCCGGCGTCAGGTCAAATGGTGAAACATTGAGTTTTGGCATCAGTGATCCATTGTAATTGACCAGTTGATAATTGTCTGCCTTAGTAGAATCATATGAAGAGGCGACAGAACCATCCTTCAATAGGAAACCTCTTGCGGCATTCTGTTGTCCGCCATCCCTTTTTTCCCAGATCTGTGTATCATAACCTATCAAGGTCTGGTGCTCGACTTTTCCTGTCTTAAAATCAAAATTGAAGTAGGCATTTACATTGTCAACTTCCCAACTTTGCCTTCTTTGGATAAACTGCATCATTGCCAGACTGGGAATTGGTTGATTGTCAATGTCGGGAGCGAAAGCATTAGTTGTACGATGCTCTTGCAGATCTTCACGCCAAAACTGTTTCATGTAGGAAGCATTGAAACTTATGTTTTTGTTGAAATGATGCGCAAAAGAACCCATGATGATCAGTTCTTTTGTTTTAAAATAATCAGCGGGAGCACCCAGATTTAAGCTTTTCGGAGTACTTTTCAAATCGGTCTTTCCAGCCACAGCTCCAAAAATGGGCTGGCCACGGTCAAGATTTCCGTGAAGGTTATTGAAGATCAATTCTACATTTAAGGATGTTTTTTCGTTCGGAACGTAACTTATGGATGGAGAAATTAAAATGCCATTATTATTTACATTGTCCCGAAATGAACCTGCATCTTGATAAGCGCCGTTGAAGCGGTATAATAAAGTTTTATTCTTATTAAGAGGACCTGTAAGATCCGCTGTCGCACGGTAGGTATCAAAACTTCCGCCAGAAAAACTGACCTCATGAAGAGAATTGAGCAATGGCTTTTTGGTCACCATATTGATCGTGCCTCCGGGATCTACGCTGGACATCGTAATACTTGCGGGACCTTTGAAGACCTCAACCCTTTCGATATTAGAGGTCATTGGCTGGAGAAAATAGAATTGTCTCGTCCGCAATCCGTTGACGATCTGTCCCTCTTCATTTTGACTGATACCGCGGATGTTGTACTGATTATAATAGCTGGAAGGAGAAACACCGCTTACATTTTTCATCACATCACCAAGCTGGAAAGCCTGCCGGTCATTCATCAATTCTTTGGTGACCGTATTCAAAGTTAATGGGAGATCTTTGTTTTTGATCGCTATTTTGGTGGCGACGAATGAATAATCGGAAGTATATCCTTTGGATTTTCGACCGATGATCTCTACTGTTTGTATGGTCGCAGAAACCGAATCGATTTTAGATTTCTGCGCATTAAAAAAAGGAGATATGAAGATAAAAGCGGCAGCAGGTAGCCTTATTTTTTTTGTGGAAATAAAATAAATTATTCCCAAATTAATGCAATTTTTGGTTGTCATTGAATAAATGAATGAGACTGACATCGTTATTATGTCAACTATTAGTAAAAGGAGCTATTGTAGTGATTTAATACAAAAAGTCCACAGATATTGTCTTACAGATCAGAAAACCTGCATGGGTTGGTTGGAGTAAATACAGAATATTATACTGCAGAATTAAGACAATGATGGCGGTGCTCTGGAACTGAAATAGTCGAGCAAACAACGATAACTAATCGCCTTCGTATGAGGGATCTCTTGATTAATAAGATTGTTTATAGGAAATTCGAGCGAGAAAGAATCTGTTATCATAATGTGATTCATCTGCATGTGAAGCGCACACTGACATTCGTCATCCTGAGAAATAGACGAGTGTTTTTCGGTCTTAGAATTTTTTGATTTTGCAGAAATGTTTTTGCTGTGTTGGGTATGTTCTATGTATGTACCCAAACCACTGACATTATAAAAAAACATCAGCAATAAAGAGAAAACAAAAAAGTTTCTGAAAGTTTTTTGCATATCGAAGGGTACAAAAATACAATATATTTTTAGTTTTATTTTAAAAACAGTCAAATAAAAAAAGATTAAAACTAGTTTAAGCGATAAAAAATTACAATGCTCTTATGCTTTGTTTTTTTATATTATTGATTGACAGTTTGCAATAATGATAAGAATATATATTGCTTGATTCGATTGTTTGAAAAGAAAAGCTGGTTTGCAATTTTTGTTCACGTCTCATAAATTAAAAACAGGACATGCTACATACATATCCGAGTCTTTTAACAATTAACGGATTACAACTATTATTGGAACCGTTATAACCTACAAAGAAAATGAACTGTGCCCAACGACAAAGTTCATTTAAAACCCTATTCTTTTATCAAGTCTTCGATTTGTTTCATGAATTTCTCAGAACTATAATCTGCAAAACCTTCGTGATGAAGTCTAATGTTGCCGTTCTTATCAAGTACAACTATTTTGGGCAATGCTCCATTGTAGATTACAACGGGAACAGGATCCGTTGCTTTGAAAAATGGAATCGAAAAATTTTCATTTTTTAGATCCATTTAATAATTCTGCTGTGGCTTTGCCTATTCCGGTTGAACCAACTACAATTAATGTTTGTTTCATTTTTATCTTTTTTAAGATGTTAATTTCGTATTAAGCTCCGTAAGTAAATTCATAATTTTTCACAATTGCAGGGTTAAGACTGTTCCCCACATGACATAAATTCTTTGCTGAATTTTCCATCCACTCCTTTTGTTCTGCTGTATAGTCTTCTTTATCAAAGAACAGCTTAACATTGATTGTTCCTACTTTTCCTCCTTCTGCGGACATTTCATAAGATAACTCGCTTCTTGAGCCGTTTACTTCGAAATCTTTTTTTCTGGCATAAAAATCAACGGTTGCTAACATACAGCTTGCATAAGAACTCATAAGAAGATCAACAGGACTGAATTTCATATCTACTTTGATTGGATCCGTATCCGCTGCTGTTTTTGTGTTTGAACTATATCTACCTTTATAGGTAGTTTCTATTAATTTGGACATCTTTTTAAATTTTACTATTAATACTTAATTTGGAATGCAAATGCGGACACCATTTACGCTACATCTGCTCCCATGTCTATTGGTGAACGCATAACATTCAGTTGTAAATCAATCTTTTCTAATTTTCAGATCACTAAAAGATTTATTCTTTATTTTGTTCCGTAAAAGCATTCGTAATTTTTATGATTGAAGGATTAAGGCTGTTTTCTACGTGACATAAGTTTTTTGCCGCATGCTCGATGATTTCTTTGAAGTATATTCCTTGTCAAAGAATAAATTCAAACGGATTGTTCCTACTTGTCCGCCTTCTTGTTCTATTATTTGTGACAGGTTATTTCAATTTGTGAGAGTGAATACGAAATGAATTTTATGTTGGAATTAGATGCTACATCCATCAATTCCACACATATTGTCTCCTGATTCCTTTGACAGATCAACAATGCTTTCCTGGTAGGTCTGTGAAAGCGCTTTTGCAAAAATTCCCACAGGTTGTGCTCCTGAAACGGCATATTTACCATCAAGAATATAATATGGCACACCTGTTATTCCTAGATTTTGTGCCTCCATGATATCCTGTTTTACTTCATAGTTGTAATCATCTTCAGCTAATACTTTTCGCGTCTGGGATTGGTCTAAGCCGAGTTCCTCAGCAAGGGAGACTAAAAATTCAACATCCGCAATATTTTTTCCGTCAACAAAGTGAGCTTTAAACAAAGCCTCCTCCATCTCATCGGCTTTACCATTTTCTTTCGCCAAATGCAATAATTTATGAGCTGGAAAAGTATCAGCAGCAATGACCTGATCGTAATTAAAAGTGACACCGGCATTTTTTCCCATTTCTTTTAATTGATTCAAAAACTGATCAAGGTGAGCCTTAGAAAAACCTTTACGATTCATCATATACTCGCTGATACTCAAAGTTCCGGAGCTTTCTTTTAAAGTAGGATCCAACTGGAAGCTTTTCCACTCTACTTCCACTTGATCTTTAAACGAAGAATCTGCTAATGCTTGCTCAAAATTCTTCTTTGCGATGTAGCAGAAAGGACACATGATGTCCGACCATACCTGTATTTTCATTGTCTTGTTATTTTTAAAGTTATTTAAAGATTGTTATTCACGATTTCTGCAAGTTGCTCAGATGAAAGTACACCGGAATGTCTCCATTTCATTTGGCCTTTTTTAAACAGCATCGTCGTAGGTACACCTCTAATCTCGAATATTTCAGCTAGGCCCGGGTTCTGATCAATATCGACCCGTTCGTAATGGATCGCCTCGCTATAATTTTCTATGGTTTGATCGAGGTGCGGCTTCATGGCAATACATGGACCACACCAAGAGGCGTGAAAATTGATCATTGTTAATTGATCAGATTCTATTTTGTTAGCTAAATTCATTTTTTTGATATTTTAAAATGGAGAACAACAGCAACATTTCGATTAGGAACACCGCTGTTGTAATACATTAAATTAGACCACAGCATTTAAGCTCTTATTGATACTAATCTTTACGGGTTCTGCAATGGTTCTGTATCCCGGAGATACCTTACGTACATGTTCTGCAATAGCAGCATACTCCTCTTCGGTTCCACTACCACTAACTTCAAAATTGAATTGAAGTTCTTCAAATCCAACCGAAACATTCGGATCAACTTCCAAAAACCCGCGTAGATCAAGATTCCCTACAATGGTAAGGTTAACACTGTCAAGCTTGATTCCTTTACTGGTAGCCCCTGCGACAAAACCAACCATCATACATCCTGCTAAACCTCCTAAAATATAATCCTGAGGATTCGGGTGCAGGTTGTCTCCCAACAATTCTGCAGGCTCCCCGATCTGGTATTTGAATTGTTTTTCAACGAAAGCGCTTCCTATCTTTTTACTGTGCGTGGTGATTTCAGTATTCACACCACCTTTCCAGGTTGCGGTTACCCCTAATGCAGCAATTGCTTCAGCAGGTTTGTTAGTAATCACTTCTATATAATTTCCTAATGCTTCTAAATTTACATTGTTTAACATAACCGATTGTTTTTAAATTTTGTACTACAAAGGTACTGGCTAGAAAGCTTCAAGAAAATGGACAAAACTGAAAACAAATAGCACTTATTGATTCGAATTCGTTTAAGTGGATGACAAGAATGTTTTTTTGCAGAAGAAAATGCAACCTTTTTAGAAATGAATAACTAAGTCTTAACAAAAGATAAATCTTGATCGTTTAGAGATACCTGATAATACTTGTTCATCTATAACAACACGTGATCGTCCAGATCGAAATAATCAAAGATCTAAAGTTAGATAGATAAAGAACAAGGGTAAATCAAATTACTTCAGCGCTATATCTGAAATTCCATAAGTGCCCTAATTTCAGCTGATCAGAAATCAATTCACAGTTGATTAAACTTTACATGTTCATATCTTTTTTCATACATCGAAGCTTGGAGAATAAGACCTGACCTGAGCTGAATCAAAATTTCATTTTGAAACTGTACCTCTTTCTCTAACAACTGGTGCCAAAACTCAGGACGATTCGAAAAATTTTCATAATAGTCCAAGGTGTCAATAATTCCAATAAGAAGTGGAACTAAAGGAGTAGAGAACTTCAAATCAGAAGTCATACCAGCAAATGCATCTAAGATCAAGAGTTCGATTGGCTCCGGTTCTTCATAGTTGTCCGCATACACGTCTGCATCAGCGTTACTTTTTTCGATCGCCTCTAAGTAAATTTGAAGATGGCCAGTACGGATATCGGAGATTAACTGTCGTTTATTTATATTGATATGGAGGTATTGATTCAGCGTCCCTTTAAAGTTCGGCAATTGACTATAAAAGCCCAACAGGGCTATAACTAAACTTTTTCTTTGCTCCAAGGAAGAAGGTACCAGTCCTTCGATCAAGTTCCGGGTATGCTGGCTGATGTGTTTTACAATATCCATATCGCAATAGAATCTCCTGTCTGCTAACTATTGAAAGGATTTTCGGAAAGATGTGGGTGATTGACCAGTATATTTTTTGAAGTATCGGATAAAATAAGATGAATCTTCAAAACCTATTTTATCCGCGATCTGATTGACATTGAATTCAGAATGAAGCAAGAGTCTTTTTGCTTCCAATACAATCCTTTCATGGATCATTTCGGATGGTTTTTTATTGAGCAGTTGCAGCGTAAGATTTGACAAGGTTCTCAGGGAAACAAAAAGCATTTCGGCATATTGAGATGCAGGAATTCCTTTGGTATAGTTTTCTTCTATCAGATTTACAAAATGGATCAACTGGGTACGTTTCTCATCCACAATAAAAGGCGAAAGTCCCTTATTGAGTTGTTCAAGTTCATATTTGCGGCGTTGAACCTGAATCAAAAATGCTTTCAGATATAGCCTCAGCAATTCTTCCTGACCGTATTTATCATGCTCTTTAAGCTCAGTCTGCATCTGGACAATATACTCATCCAATTTGTACTCATTTCCGCTTCCTACACAGCAAGAAGGAATCTGATAGGGATTATTGAACATGCTGCACTTGAGGAAAAAATCAACATCGTTTTCCTTTTGAACCAAAAAATCTTCGGAAAAATTGATAACAAACCCTTCATAATCCGTATTATGATCAAAAGCATGAACCTGGTTTTTAGCAATAAAGAAGATCGTGTTTTCCGATACATCGTATTCATTGAAATCAACAAAATGCTTTCCAGTAACTGACTTGAACCAGATAACTTGATAGAAACTGTGGATATGTGGTTTGGCCATATCTTCCCGATGTTCTTGTATCAAATCTGATAAAGACCGGATCTCAAACTGCATTTTATCTGGAAAATCAGCATATAAATGATATTCGTTAATAGCTTCCTTTTCCTTCTTTTTCATATAATTACCTTCAGTTTATATTTAATGTATGCGTTGAACAAAGATAAGAGTATTTCCATATTTCACTCACAGCAGCTATAAAATTTGATAGGTTACTTTATAAATTTTCCCTTGATGGGACTGATTAAATAGCATTCGGACTACTTTTCATTGCTATCGAATTAT